>VMSU01000061.1 GCA_013792005.1 Desulfobulbaceae bacterium | reverse complement strand
GCTGGCCCTCTGTTACAAAGGTAACTGCCGAGACTACACCCACAAAGAAAACCGCCATAATCAACAAGGTAAAGGGTTGAATCTATTGCATCTTAAGCGATGAAAACAACTGATACCCCGCTGCCGGAGCACGGGAAGTGCAAAATCCTTTTCATATCTGGTGCAGGTAACAAAACTGGCCAGATGCGGCCTAGTGGTTATTGGAAATTTATTGAAATCGTGATCCGTAAAGGCATGAGTCATCTGTCGTGCCCGGTCAGCACGAAAATTTATAAAAATCACACTATCTCCGTCTCCAATTGTACCGACGGGTTTTTTGTCGTTGCCAACAATGACAATGGGCTTGATGAATTCATCGTTTTCGTCACGGGCATAGGCCCCAGCAACAGCTGTTATAGGGTCCCTGCAGTGGCAGCCCTGTCCGTCAACCAGCGCGGACCAGGCCAACTCTACCCGGTCCCAACGATTGTCACGATCCATGGCATAATAGCGGCCAATGATCGTGGCGATCCGTCCGACCCCAATCTTGTCCAGGTGGTGTTGCAACTCTTTCAGGTAACCATGACCGCTCTGAGGTGGCGTATCACGCCCATCCATGAAAGCATGGATGCAGACCCGAGTCAGACCGATATTAGCGGCAATTTGGACCAGGGCGTAGAGATGGTTGAGGTGGCTGTGCACCCCTCCATCTGAGATAAGGCCCATAAGGTGCAGGGTCTTATCATCGGCTCGAGTCTGGGCCAGCACTTGATTTAACACTTTATTATCAGTCAATGCCCCGGTCTCGATGGCCCGGTTGATCCGCGTGAAATCCTGATAAACAACTCTGCCTGCCCCAAGATTTAAATGGCCCACCTCGGAGTTGCCCATCTGGCCCTCTGGCAGTCCAACCGCCCCATTATGAGCCAAAAGAGTTGTTGAAGGATAGTGGTTGGTCCAATAATCCATGTTAGGAGTCTTGGCCATATGAACTGCATTGGTCGATGTCTTTTCGCCAACCCCCCATCCATCTAAAACAATCAGCATCACCGGAGTCGCTTTGGTCATAGATTTTTTCCCTCTGTGCTGGTGGCAAGGCTTGTCAGGTCAACGCGAGGTGCATCGTGCCATAATCCCTCAAGGTCATAAACCTGCCTTGCTTCGTGGTAAAAGATATGGACGATAACATCGCCAAAATCAAGAAGAACCCACTGTCCTTCTTCAAGTCCTTCTGCCTTGGCGTTGGTCAGTCTTTTACGACTCATCTGCTGTTCAAGCGCTGTGGCCAGTCCTTGAACATGTCGGGTCGAACGACCTTCCATAATCAAGAAATAATCGGTAAACCCGGAAATTTTTTGCACATCAAGCACAACTATATTTTCGCCCTTTTTATCAAGGGCGACATTGTAGAGCATGGTGGCAAGTTCAAGGGGGCTTTTTTCAACAAAAGCCGGTTTCCTTTTTTTCATGATAAAAGTACATCCTCCATAATCGAATCCATCGCGATTAAAATCATTGTATTCATCAAATACTTCTCATTGTTTAGTCATGAATCATCGTATGATGCATGATGTATGTGTGTGATCAGCCACTGTCAGGATTTCTCACCGTCAACTGTCAACCGTAAACCGATAAACCTGAGCAGTTATCAAAAAACACATATATATAATCTATTCGCTCTGACATTGAAAGGCATATGAACCAAGTTAAGGGGAAATACCCCAGCCAAATATCGACTGGCCGAATCACTCGTAAATTTATATGATAACCTTACTCAACTCTCTACGGATGTCTTTATCATAAAATTCAAGGATGACCGCTTCTCAGTTTGACATCTGCCCCCTGTAAGGTATAATCCTCGCCGACTTGACTCTCATTTTAAAGGTATTGTCCCCAAAGCGAGTATTGGTAAGCATTTTCACATGTCGACACTCCTGCCGACCTGGTAATTATTGATTAAGGAAAAATTCATGAATAAGTCCTTGCGTTGGAAAATTATCCTACTTTCCCTCATCAGCATCCTGTCAGTGGTCAGCATTGTGCCGTCACTAACCAACAATGTACCGTCATGGTGGAAGAAATATCTGGCCCCTGCAGGGATAAAGCTCGGTCTTGACCTCCAGGGCGGTATGCATCTGGTCCTCAAGGTTGATCTGAAAAAGGCCGTTGAAAATTCTTTGGACTTTGCAGCTCAGGATCTTAAGGACGCCTTGCTCGAAAAACAGATATCGGTAGTCAGAACCAAAGCGCCTCAAGCAGATAAAGTGGTCTTCACTCTCCCCAACAAGAGCGCCATGTCTGGCATCAAGGAGTTAATCAAGGGTGAAAGCTTCGCCAACCTGGATATCGAAATCCACGAAGAAGAAGGCTCCTTCCCACGGATGATCCTCTCGCTCAAAGAGGATCGTGTTGACTTCATACGCAAGAACGCGGTGAATCAATCTCTCGAAATCATTCGTAATCGAATAGATCAGTTCGGTGTCGCAGAGCCGGTGATTATCCGCCAAGGTGACGATGAAATAGTGGTCCAGCTTCCCGGAGTCAAGGATGCCGACCGGGCATTAACCCTGATCGGCCAGACTGCACAGCTTGAGTTTAAAATGGTAGTTGAAAACAACGGTGGCCTTGACCTCAATAGCCTCATCAACCAGGCCGTCTCCTCCGGCAAGTGGCAGAAAGGACAGAGTACAAAACAGCTGAATATGGCTCTGAGCCGCGATTTGCCCCAGGACACCCAGATCTACTTTGACACCTTCAAAGACCCTCAGACTAATATTGAAACCGAGACTCCAATCCTGATCTACAACCAAGTCATGATGAGCGGAGACATGGTAGCCGACGCCCAGGTCCGAGTCGGTGGGACCTTTAATGAACCCTACGTCACCCTGGATCTTACTGGCCATGGCGGCAAGATCTTCGGTCAGGTTACCGAAAAAAACGTCAATAAACGTTTTGCTATCATCCTTGATGGCAATGTCAAATCAGCCCCGGTAATCCGCGAAAAAATCCTGGGAGGCAGCGCGCAGATCTCAGGAAATTTCACCTACGAAGAAGCTACCGACCTGGCCATTGTCCTCCGGATTGGCGCCCTGCCCGCTCCAGTTGAGATTATCAAGAACCTGACAGTCGGCGCTTCCCTTGGTCGTGACTCTATCGAAAAAGGGTTGTCGTCCGGTATCCTGGGTACGGTCCTGGTTATTGTCTTCATGCTGATCTATTACCGGGGGTCAGGCGCTATTGCCTGTCTGGCCATGGTGCTTAACGTTATCTTGATTTTCGTAGGCCTTGCCTTTATGTCCGCCACCCTCACCCTGCCCGGTATTGCCGGTATCATCTTGTCTATCGGTATGGCGGTGGACTCAAACGTCCTGATCTTTGAACGAATGCGTGAGGAGTTTTCCATCGGCAAATCGACCAGGTCCGGTATTCAGGCAGGATACGACAAGGCCTTTTGGACTATTGTCGACTCTCATGTCACCACCCTGATTACCGCCCTGGCCCTGTTCCTCTTCGGTACCGGCCCAATCAAGGGCTTTGCGGTAACGCTCTCCTTCGGTGTTATCTTTAACCTCTTCTCCACCCTTTTCGGCTCAAAACTGGTCTATGATTATATCACCAGTACCCGGAAATTAAAGCCGATGCATTTCCTGCAGTTCTTCAAACAACCAAACCTTGATTACATGAAGGTCAAAAACATCACCTTCACCATCTCCATCGCGCTGTCGCTGTTGGGACTGTTCGCCTTTGTCCAGATCCTCCGGGGCGAGGCCAATCTGGGCATTGATTTTTCCGGTGGATCCATGATTCAGTATCGTGCTGAAAATTCATTCACGCTCGATGCTGCCCGTTCAGCGATCAAAAAACATGACTTAGGTGATGTTGAGCTTCAGCAGGTTCTCAGTGAAAACCAACTGATCGTCAAAATGAAAAAATCGACAGAAAAGGTCGATAACATGACCGACAAGATTACCTCCGCCCTGAATACGGAACTCCCTGATACCCACTTTACAGTCGAGAGCACGTATGAGATCGGCTCTTCAGTCAGTGAGGCGCTACGCAATAAAGCTGTACAGGCCATTATCATCTCCATGTTCTGTGTTATTGCCTATCTGGGACTGCGCTTCAACCTCCGTTTCGGTGTTGCAGCGGCGATTGCCACCTTCCATGACGTGGTTATCGTTTTAGGTATCTGCTATGTCCTCAATATTGAACTAACTCTGCTGGTGGTCACGGCCTTGCTGACCCTGGCCGGCTACTCGCTTAACGACACGGTTATCATCTTTGATCGAATTCGGGAAAATATCCACCGTCACGGGAAAGACTCCAAGCTCCCTAAGATCATCAACATGAGTGTGAACGAGGTCCTCTCTCGGACCATTGTCGTCACGCTGACCACCTCGCTGACTGTCCTTGCCCTTTACCTTCTGGGTGGAGTTGTAATCCACGATTTCTCCTTTGTCCTGATTATTGGCTTTATCACCGGCACCTATTCGTCCGTGTACATCGCCAGCCCCTTGCTGTGTGTGTGGAACAAAGAAGAGACTGCCTGATCCATGCCCCTGCTGCCAGACCATGTTCAGCCTCTGGATGCCGATGGATCGTTCCGTTTCCACTGTCATCCAGGGGTTCCCTGCTTTACCGAATGCTGTCGAGAGCTTGAACTTGGCCTGACTCCTTACGATGTTCTTCGGCTGAAACAAGCCCTTGATCTCAATTCCCGTCAGTTCTTTGAACACTATGGGATTATTGAATTCAATCAAGACGACCTGTATCCTAAAGTCTACCTGGGGATGATTGATGACGGCCGGGCAAGCTGCCCTTTTGTTGGCCCTGCAGGGTGTCGAGTCTATCCGCATCGACCTGCAGCCTGCAGGACATATCCCGTTGGCAGGGGGACACTTCTTACCCCTGAAGGTGGCCGGCAGGAACAATTTGTGATGATGAGGGAACCGCACTGCCAAGGTTTTGCTGAAGATCAAAGTCAAACCATCAGTCAATGGCTTAACGACCAGGAGATTGCAGAGTACAATCGCTTCACAGACCTGATGCTTACCTTGCTGCCTCGCAATGAGGATCACACCTTCCGACGGCTGCTGGAAGATGAAGCAGCACTCTTCGTCAACACCTTGTATTATCTTGAAGAGTTTCGCACTCGACAGGATATGCTCTCCTCCATTCCTCATGAAGAGCCAGTGCTCCTCACTTACGCCATCGCTTGGCTCAAACACCAATGGCACCCGAACCAGTAACGGACGCTGACGGTAAGACCTCGCCCTATCCAAAACTAATCGCGATCATCAAGGGACTAAGAAAAACTGCTCTAAGCGTGTTGTTGCTCCTCAGTGCGACTTCTCTTATTTATTATTGGTTTTCGCCACAGCTGTTTACCCTTATCCAAAACCATCTCCACCAAAAGTTGGTCTTCTTCACTGTGGCAGAGCCATTTCTGGCTCACATCAAGTTAGCTTTAACAGCGGCAATATTGACCTTATTGCCCGTGATAGTGACTTGTCTGTGGCGGGCTCTAGCCAAACCTTTCGCATTAAATTGGCTCTCGCAACTCCTCTTTATTACATTCACCAGCATTTTGTTCTATCTTGGTGCCCTGTTCTGTTATATCATCACCTTAAAATACGGCATCGAATTCCTGCTTGGGTTCAGTTCAGATCAATTGCAACCAGTCATCTCAATTGGTAAATTCGTCAATTTTGTAACCGTCTTTGTGTTGGGCTTTGGCCTGATCTTCGAATTGCCCATTGCGATGGTCTTTTTTGCCAAGACCGGACTCATCCCCCGTCAGGTCTTTGAAAAAAATCGCCGGTATGCCCTCCTTGCCATCAGCATCGTCGCTTCCATCCTCACTCCAACTCCAGATATTTTCAACCTCCTGTTGATGGGAGGTCCGCTCTACGCCTTATACGAAGCCGGAATCATTGTCCTGCGGGTAATGCGAATTCCTTGACCACAGAGCATGAGTGGATGTTCAATCGCACGAGATGAATGATCATACCCTCAAGGCCTTTTGACTAGACTATTTTTTCCTTTCATAACCCTCAAGTTCAATGTCGCACTTGATCCATTAAAGTTATACCTCCGGTTAACCGATACAGGAGATTATATCCCTATGTCTCAGGAGACCATGCCATGAAGCCTTCGATTGCCTTACTCCCTTCCTCCTCTTTGCAACAACCCTCTGTTATAAATCGACAGCAGACAAATCTAAGCGAGAGCTATCAAGCACAATCCAAGGGTGTTTCCATTGCCCTGACCACACGGGAAGGCGACATAATCACAATCAGTCAGCGCTCGGCAACCAGTAAGTATCGCAAAGAATCAGCAACTGCAGACTCATCTGGTCTTATTGAGCAAAACCTGAGACTTAACAGCATGGAGATATCGGTCCAAGGGGACTTGAATCAGCAGGAATTAGACGACCTGTCGAGACTTCTTGACGATCTTGGCAGTATTGCCAACGACTTTTTCACTGGCCATATGGGTGAGGCGATAACAGGGACCATGAATATCGGCGACATGGGCAGCATTTCACGACTGGAAGCGACTTTCACTCGAACCAGTATCCTGTCAAATTATCTGCAAGGTCCCCACCCTTTGCCCACATGGAATCAAGATTTTAACACTGACCGGGCTCTCACTTCTATCAACAAGAAACAGGCAAACAATGTAACACCAACAGATGAACCAAGGGGAATTGATATCATGTCTGCGCAATGGCGACAATTTCTGGACGCCATCATACCCAGACACTCAAGCCCCTCAATTCAGAAAGATCTATCGTCAGTCTCCCCGGACATGGTAGCCAAGCATCTGCTTGAGCGAGCCAAGGATACCATGACAACTCATCCTCGACTTACTCCCCTGTTGCCATCTGTTGTCGACTTAGCTCTAGGTCAAGCAGCAGATAAGCGCCATCCTCACGAAGCAGCAACAGTATTGGCCAAAGCAACCATTACCGCATTCAATTCGTTATTTTCAGATTGGATTTTGTAGGATCATCCATCAAGACCTGATCGGATCAGTTACTCCTCATTTTTATTCATCCGGTCAATTTCAACCAGTTTGTTCCGATCTGTGCCATAAAGTTCTGGAAATTTTTCAACGGCACAGTCCGGGCAGATACCATGACTGAAATCAGCATCCGAGTGAGCCATAATATAGGACTCGATACGTTTCCAATACCCGCGATCATCGCGAATATTTTTACATGATGAGCAGATAGGCAGTAAGCCGCTTAAAGTTTTAACGCGGGCCAACGCCTCTTTGAGTTCAATAATCAAGCGCTCCCGTTCTTCTTGCACCAATTTACGATCAGATATATCTCGAAAAATACCTAAAGTAATAGTAGGCTGCCCATCAACGAACTTGCAGTTGACCTTGCCACTCACATGAATCTTTTTACCGTTCCTGGCCCGAAAGACAGTCTCAATCTCTTGCAGTTTTCGGCCGGAGAGCAGTTCATTAAAGAGACTCCGACAATGGCTATGTTCACCGGGATCGATAATGTCAAAGAGGTTGAGGTTGTCGATCTCTTCCTTGGTATACCCCAAGACCTGCCGCCAGGCCTTATTGACAAAAGCAAAAGAGCCATCCAACCTCACCGACTGCAGTAGATCCCTGGCTTGTTCGACCATCTCCTGATACAGGGTGCACCTTCTCTGTTCGCGATGCAGTTTTTCTTCAAGCACGGCAATCCGTTTATTCAAATATTCACTGGAGTCACTCATGATTTAGGCTCATTATTTTTTTTGAGTTGTCTGGGAGAATGAAATAGATTGTTAAATGTAATTTAAGGGTATCGATTTGCGGTGGACAGGTGAAGGGGGATCTTAAAAAAATGGCAGATTACTCCCTGAGATCATGCCTCATTGCGTGATACATGACCGATCACTATTTTGACAATGAGTAAATCTGTAACTGATCATTGTCAACTTCATTTTTTACCATATTTATAACCCCATTGCTCACTCTTGTTATTGTTACCTGAACCGCAAAAACCCAAGAATGATTTGCTCCTTGGTGTAATATTACGTATTCTAACAGCTTGGCAGGTCAGAAATTATATCGTGATCTTTAGAGTTGATTACTCACAATCAACGAGTGCGAGGTTCATATGGTCAAGCATAAGCTCAGTAAAATCATAATTAATCGGGAATGGTGCAAGGGATGTGGAATTTGTGTTCATTTTTGCCCCACAAAGGTCCTGGAGTTAGATGTGGAGAATAGATCATCTGCGATTCGTCCCGAGGATTGCATCTGTTGCCTGATGTGTGAGCTTCGCTGCCCAGATCTTGCCATTGAAGTGTCGACAGTAGAGGATAAAAATAATGAATAACAACGTTCGATTTTT
>VMSU01000060.1 GCA_013792005.1 Desulfobulbaceae bacterium | reverse complement strand
GACTGTTTCCTTGGTAATCGATGGAGCGGCGCTCAACTCACGAACCCGGGCAAGCAAGGCCTCCTTCTCTGCCTGATTGTGAGGACGCTGCTGATCAATAGCCTCATCCTGGCGAGCCTTGACCTCAAAAAAGGCGTCACAACACCCCTTGAACCGTTGCCAAACAGCATCCTGCACCTCTTTGGGCACTGGACCGATCTCTTTCCATCGGCGCTGCAGACCAACAACCTTCTTGGCAACCTGGGTGAAATTGGTGTCCGGGCCAGCTTGAGCGGTCAACTCCTCCACCTCGATACACAACGCCTCCTTGATGGCAAAATTCTCCGGACGCAGGCTGTCGAGCCAACCATAATATCGGTCACAAGCCAACCGGAACCGCTGCCAAATGGCCTCTTCCTGATCTCTTGGCACAGGTCCGATGCTCTTCCAGGATGTCTGCAACTCCTGAAACTTTATTTTGTGCTCGATATCTGGTTGATCGGCCAAGGCCTCTGCCTCCTGACATAGCGCCTCTTTGCTACCAAGGTTGGCCTGACGTTCATGGTCGAGTTCGGCGTGATGGACCTTGCGTCTCCCGAAAAAATGATCACATGCCCCACGAAAAGCGGCGTACACTTCCTGTTCCTTGTCCTGAGGGCCTCGGCCAATCGCCTTCCACCGTGCCTGCAGTGCCTTGATAAATTCTGCGGTTTTCTGCCACTCGCTCGAATCCTGGCAGGCTGTCGCTTCATCGCGTAAACCGATTTTTTCCTGAAGGTTGTGTTCTGCTGTCGCATCGAGCTGTTGAAAAAACTCTCTACAGCGAGTAAAGTTGCGATCAGTGGCCTCATGAAATTTCCGCCACAACACAGGTTCATCCTTGGCCGGGGCAGGACCAATGATCCGCCACTGCTCCTGCAGCTCTTTTATTTTTTTAAATACTCGATGCAGATCTGATTCACCTTCCAGGGCCTCGGCCTCTGTAATTACCTGCATCTTTAAATTTTTGTTCTGCCATCGCAGCCATGATGCTTCCTTCTCAGCGACGTCCAATCGTTCTTCGACAGTAGTCGAAACTTCAGCAAATTCCGGATCAAGGTCGGTAGTCCCAGCAGGCAGATCAACTGGTTGCTGCCACAGTGTTTTAAGTTCGGTAAAGCGCTTTTCTATTACCCTAACATCATCTGTCGATAGCAAGGTTTTCGCTTCTGCCAGGAGTTCCTGACGCCGCTGCCAATTGGACTCTAATCGCATACGCTCGACTTCATCGCGCCGAGCATAGCCTGCCTGTTGCAGTTCGCGGAGCAGGGTGAGCCGTTCGGCAACCTGCTTTCTGTTGATGAGTACTGGCCGCCAGTTATCAAAGGTACGCTGAGCCTCGGCTAGCTCCTTGATGGCCGGCTCCAGATCAAGAAGCTCAATCAAAGAGGCGACCGAATCGAGGTGGTGAAGAAGGTTGACCTCCTGCTCTTTTTCTTGAGCTGCCAGGATGCGACTCTCGGCATAGGTCTCTGTCGAAGCTTTATAACGAAGGAGAATGGTGTCGGGCACAGGCGGGGTTATCTCTTGGATGATCTCAGCTGATTGCTGCTTGAGCGTCTCGAACCGGGACTCCTCATCCCCAGTTGCCGACCCAGCAAGAATCTCGATTTCGGCAAGTATCTGCTGCAAGTGGGTCAGACGTTTGTTTCGTTCATCCTCCTCTGCCCTTTGTGCCGCTTCCTTGGCTGCATGTTCCTGCTGCCGATTGCGAATAACAACGCAGTCCTGTTCAAATTCCGCACTGCCCAAATCCCCTTCAGCGATCTCTCGCCACCTTCGTTGAAGCAGACGGCATTCGTTCAAGGCTGCCTCGGCATCGATAGCTTCAGTGAGCGCTCTGACCCGTTCCATAAGATCTGCCAGCTCAAGCTTTCGTTCTGTTTCTGGGTCTGGTTTATTTCTGGCCGTCTCAATCTCTTCCAACTTGGCCTGAGCCCTGGCCCGAGCCACCCGATTGGAGGCACTCCTTGCCGCCAGGCGGAGCAGAGACTCATCATCAATTTTATCGATTGCGGCAAGGGCCGGACCCTTGCCGCAATTTTTAGTAGCAAGCTCGGCTAATACCGCCTGATTGCCAATTTTCTCAATTGCAGCCTGTCGAATCTCGGGCTCAAGGTCACTTAAGACTATCTCAGCCAGCAACTCGTCCGTACTGATGGCAGCAAGAGCTGTCCGCTTGGCTTCCAATCCCTGCGCATCATAGATAGCATTGCGTTGCAGCAGATCAATTCGATGTTTAATCTCCTGCACGATCACAGGGCCAACATCAGCGCTCACAAGAGAGGTGAGGATTCGCCAATCGTCGATTCCAGCAAGAGCCGCTTGACGTACCCTCTGGTCAAGGTCGGTCGTGGCTATCTGGATCAAGATCTGACGGTCAGAGTCAGACAGACCCTGCACTGCCTTCAGACGGATTGTCGGATCCCTGTGTTGCCACTTCGGCTTGAAAAAATTAAATAAACCCATGTCCTCGGATCAGAGTGGTACTGATTAATATTTTTTATCGGCATAGGCCAGCCACCCACCGGCCAGAACCAAATCACGATCAAAGGAGTTCAAGATAAAGGGATACACTACTTCCGTTGCCCCTTTGGTAATCACCTGCCCCTTGTCGAGATCGACAGCAATCTCGGTAGGACGGGCAGTAAACAGCGCCTCTATGTCAGCCGCCGGCAGTTCAATCGCCAACATCCCGCAGTTGAACATATTCTGCCTGAAGATCCGAGCAAAACTCTCGCCAATGACTACATTGATATCATTGACTTCGAAGACCCAGACGGCGTGTTCCCGAGATGAGCCACAGCCAAAATTTTGCCGGGTAACGACCACCTTGGCCTGTTGCGCCGTCTCGCCTGCCGGATTGAAATCGGGCAGACGCAGGTCTTCAAGCATATAGGGTTTCAAGGCCAGTTTAGAATTTTCCGTCAAGTACTTGGCGGGAATGATTTCATCGGTATTAATATCATTACGGTCCAGAAAAAGGGTGGACCCTCCGAAAGCTTTCATGATGATCTCTCCTTAAAGAAAGGTGCGCGGGTCGGTGATCGTCCCAGCGACAGCAGCGGCGGCGGCAGACAGCGGGCTCATCAGGTGAACCATGCCTCCCTTGCCCATCCGCCCGTTAAAATTGCGGTTGGTGGTTGAGGCGCAGGCTTCGCCAGCGGCAAGAACGCCGTTGCTCATGCCAAGACAGGCCCCGCACGTTGGATTGGTAACACAAAAACCTGCGGCCATGAATTGCTGAATCAACCCTTCGGCTAGGGCCTGATTATAAATGGCAGGGGTTGCTGGGGATAAAATTCCACGTACTCCAGGGGCAATGGTGCGTCCAGCTATAATCTTCGCTGCTTCCCGCAGGTCTTCCAAGCGGCCATTAGTACATGAACCGATATAGACTTGATCAATGCGAGTACCAGCCATGTCGGTAATGTCCTTAACCTCGTCCGGCTTGTAGCCATAGGTAACCTGAGGTCCAAGAGAGGAGATATCGAAGGTCAACTCCTTTGCATAGACCGCGTCGGCATCGGAATGCCATCGTCTGAAATCGGTGACGGCCTGATCGATATCAGCGTATTGGTCCTTGATAAATGGCCAGAGGTATTGAGCCGTGATCTTGTCCGGCATACAGACTCCGCAGGTGGCTCCGGCTTCGATCGCCATATTGCACAGAGTCATCCTCGACTCCATGGTCATGGCCTCCACTACCGGCCCGACAAACTCCATGATCGTATCTGTGGCACCCTTGACTGTCAGGGTCTTAATAATATGAAGGATGATATCCTTGGCATACACTCCGTTAGGCATAAGGCCATTGATAATCACCTTAATGGTCTGCGGGGTCCTAAACGAACATACTCCTTTAAGAATGCCAACTTCAAGATCCGTAGTCCCTACCCCGGCGGCAAACGCCCCAAAAGCGCCATGAGTGCAGGTGTGAGAGTCGCCCATGATTACTGTGTACCCTGGACGAATGAATCCTTTTTCCGGGAACAGCGCATGACAAACGCCATTGGCGCCGATATCAAAAAAATCTTTAATCCCCTGCCGTTTGGCCCAATCACGAATAATCTTGGCCTGGGTCGCTGTTTTAGAATCCTTGGACGGGGTAACATGATCGATAACCGCTTTGATCTTGGTTGGATCGAAGACCCGGTCCATGCCCCGTTCCATCAGGTCGTTGATGGCGATAGGCGTAGTGATTTCATGACACATCACCACATCGATATCCAAGACGACATTGTCGTCAGAAGGATTGTCGCGGTGATGTGCGGCAAAAATCTTTTCAGTAATGGTCTGGCCCATGGTTTTTACTCCATTGAATTTTTTCTAAAATGTCTGTAGACTACCACAAAAAGCCGGGGAGTTCCGATGGCATCTTAACTCTGTTATGCGGTCTAGTTAACCGTAGCTACTCAGTCCCCGCCAACAGGGATCTACCTCCCCTAAAAAAGGAAGTATTGTATACCAAGGTCACACAAAAAAGAAAAGTTTTATGATGGCGCATAGTAACGATACTCCCACACTTGAGGAAAAACCTCTCCACACCATCTCCCTGATCTCTACTATCTTCCAGGAAGAGTACCAGGCTGGATCTACCAGTTTAGGCGAAATCCTACACGATGTGGTTGAACTCTACCAAGGACATTGGCCGGCTTACGAGCCTTGCCAAGTCGGTTACCACACCCTTCAGCACAGCATTGAAGTCGCCTTGCTTACGGCGCGGATTGTCGCTGGTTGGAATCGATCAGAACCTGAAAGTTTTTCCCAAGATCATTTTGTGACGGTGGTCACCGCAGCTCTGTTCCACGACAGCGGCTATATCAAAGACCGTGGCGACACCATAGGGTTCGGCGGCAAGTTCACCTTCGACCATGTGGCGCGGAGTAAACGGATCCTTGCAGAGTACCTTACAAGCAGGGATTGGCCGATTTCACGCATTAACCAAACCGTAGCCTTGCTCGACACCACTGAGTTCAACCACACTCCTGACCTGGATGAATCCTTCCCCGATCCTCTCACCAGACGGCTGGCTTCGATTCTGGGGACTACAGACTTGATCGCGCAGATGTCTGACCTCAACTACATAGCCAATATTCGCGCTCTATTTCAAGAGCTCGAAGAAGCCTACACTATTATCGGGCGAAAAGAACTTGAGCGCCAAGGCCACCGTGTCTTTGACTCGGCTGAAGCCCTTTTACACGAGACCGTCAATTTTTATGAACACAAAGTCCTGCCAAGACTTCGTAATTTTGGCAATGTCTATAGTTATCTGGTCAATTTCTTTGGTAACGGTCGCAACCCCTACCTTGAAAGCATCGTTGCCAACCTTTCTGTCCAACTCTTAGGCAAAGACTCTCCATGGCAGCGCATTGGTTCAATCTTAACAAGCTTGGGAGCTATCTCTCAAGACCAACTCGCCGAGGCCTTGAGAAGGCAAAAATCCTTGGCAAATCCACTACCACCACCTCAAATCGTCTCATTTCAGAGACGATTCCTCAACTGGAGCAACGGCGCTACTGAACAAAAGACCCTTGGCGATATTCTAATCAGCATGGGGGCAATCAGTCCGGCAACTCTCAGCCAAGGTCTGATATCCCAAGTCTTGCCACCACGAGACTTCTCGTCTCTTGATCGTGAACAGATTGAACTCCTGCTTAAAATATCAGTCATGCTTCACGGGGCCTGTCATGATCCTTGGGTCTTTCAACAGATCATTTCCCTGACCGCCTCACAGATAGGTTGTTCCGGCGGCTCAATCCTCCTGGCAGTACCTGATCGTCATGAGATGATCGTTGCCGTTTCAACCCTGCTGGCAAGGGAGCACTTTGAGGGGAAAACCATTCCTGCGGACAAGGGTCTTGCTGGCTGGGTGTTCAGCCACGGACAAGCCGCCATTATTAACTCCATTGACACAGACACTCGCATTGAAAAAGCTTTGGATCGACGTTCACCAAACCCTCCGCAATCTATTCTGGCTGTCCCCATGTGCCACAACAGTGGTCGGTTCGGGGTGATGGAGATGTATGACAAACCAGATGGTTTCACCGATGACGATGCCGCCCTGCTGGTGATGATTGCCAATATAATCGCGGTGGCGCTGGGTGACATCTTAGCGTCATCCTGATGACTCATTGCCATCTCTTCGATGTTTACTTTCAACCACCTTAAGTTATCTTGTCTATGAAAAAGCGTAACCACTCCCTTGCTGCCCTGTTATTGGCTCTCCTTGTGCTGATGTCAGCCTCTCCTCTCCTCGCCGCTCACGGGGTAAGCCTTGACGGCACTTTGAAATATCCCGCCGACTTTACCCGTTTTGACTACACCTCAGCTGAAGCTAAAAAAGGTGGGACGCTGATCCTCTTTGACATCGGCAGCTTCGACAAGATGAATCCCTTCACCCTGAAGGGCACAGCTCCGGAAGGCCTATCCTCACTGGTTTTTGAGCCTCTGGCAGTCAAAAGCCTGGACGAACCATTCGCCATGTACGGGTTGATTGCAAAAGACATTGAACTGGCGAGCGACGGCCTCTCCGTCACCTTTACCTTAAACCCTGAAGCTCGCTTTTCCGATGGTAGCCCGGTCACTGCTGAAGATGTCAAATTCTCTCTCGACACCTTGAAGAGTGATGCCGCCCATCCCTCGTACCAGAGCTATTTTCAGGATATTGCTGCTGTCGAGATCCCCAAGCCTGGCACAGTTGTTTTTCGTTTCAGCCGCAAAAACCGAGAACTGCATCTCATCGCCTGTGAATTGCCTGTACTGTCCAAGGCCTTTTACACAGCACACCCGTTCTCGGACGGTGAAGGACTTACTCCGCCCATCGGCAGCGGTCCTTACTCAGTCAAGGATGTCATTCCCGGCAAGGGCATCACCTATCAGCGTAACCCGAACTATTGGGGCGCCTCTCACCCTACTCGCTCAGGGATGTTCAACTTTGACACCATCACCTACAAGTATTACAAGGATCAACTGGTAGCGGTCGAGGCCTTCAAGGCCCATGACTTTGACTTCATGCCGGTCAATATCGCCAAGCAGTGGGTGAGAGATCTGACCGGTTCCAACTTCGAGCAGAAGAAGATCATCAAAGAGGCCCTGCCTCATCGTAACAACGCCGGGATACAGGCCTTTGTCATGAACCTGCGACGGTCCCAGTTTGCCGACCGCAGGGTTCGCCAGGCTATTGCGCTCGCCTTTGATTTTGAGTGGACCAACAGCACCCTGTTTTTTGATCAATACACCCAGAGCAACAGCTATTTCAGCAACTCCGATCTGGCAGCAAGCGGCCTGCCTTCCGGCCTTGAGCTGAACCTTCTGGAACCATTTAAAGATCAGCTGCCTTCCGAGGTCTTCACCACAAAGCTTACCCCGGTATCCACCAAGCCCCCTCACAGCCTCCGCCAAAACCTGAACCAAGCCAAGACCTTGTTGACTGAGGCAGGCTGGCAGGTCAAGAACAATGCCCTGACCAACAGCTCGGGTGATACATTATCCTTCGAGGTTCTGCTAGTCTCATCCGCCTTCGAGCGGGTTATCGAGCCCTATGTCAACAACCTCCAAAAACTAGGAATCAAGGCCACCTACCGAACGATAGACCCTGCCCTCTACTCGCTCAGGGTCAAGGATTTCGATTTCGACATGGTGGTCAACGTCTTCGGACAATCTCAGTCGCCCGGTAACGAACAGCGTGACTACTGGCACTCAAGCGCCGCCGACCAGCAGGGCTCGCGTAATTTGATCGGCCTTAAAGACCCTATCATCGATACCCTGGTGGACAAGATCATCTATACCGAAAAACAAGATGAGCTTAACGCCGCCTGCCGGGCCCTCGACCGCGTCTTGTGGTACGGCTACTATCTGGTCCCCAACTGGTACGTTGCCAATCACCGCTTGGTTTATTGGAACCGCTTCGGCAAGCCCGCCACCCTGCCCCTCTACTATCAGCCCGATCAGGCGCTGATGACCTGGTGGCTGACTGGACCATGACCTCTTATATCCTTCGTCGCCTCCTGTTCATGATCCCGACCCTGTTCGGGGTAATGTTGGTCACCTTTACCGTAACCCAGTTCGTCCCCGGCGGTCCGGTAGAGCGGATGCTTTCGGAAATCCAGGGCCGAGGGGCAGGTGCTGAGGCCAGCGCCGGTCGCACCGGTCTCTATCAGGGTCGTCAGGGTCTTGATCAGCAACAGATGGACAAACTGAAGGCCATCTACGGCTTCGATAAACCGCCGGCAGAGCGTTTTGTCACCATGATGAGTAACTACCTCCGCTTTGATTTCGGGGAGAGCTATTATTACCACCGCCGGGTGGCTGATCTGGTAATCTCCAAGCTACCGGTCTCCATGTCGCTCGGATTGTGGAGCTTCTTTATCACCTATCTCACCTGCATCCCCTTAGGCATCAAAAAGGCGGTGCGGGACGGTTCTACCTTCGATGTCACCACCTCAGTCGCCATCCTGATCGGTTACGCCATCCCCGGCTTTGTTCTTGCCATTCTACTGATCGTGCTCTTCGGCGGCGGCAGTTTCTGGAATATCTTCCCTCTGCGCGGCCTGGTTTCAGATAATTGGCGGGAACTGCCCCTGATCCACAAAATCCTGGACTACCTCTGGCACATGGTGTTGCCGGTGATATCGAGTACGATCGGCAGTTTGGCGGTAATGACACTGCTCACCAAAAACAGCTTCCTCGAAGAGATCCGCAAGCAGTATGTCATCACTGCCAGGGCCAAGGGGTTAAGCGAGGGCGCAGTCCTCTACCGCCACATCTTCAGGAACGCCATTATCCCCATCATCACCGGATTTCCCGGCTCCTTCATCGCCGCCTTCTTTACCGGCTCACTGCTGATCGAAACTATCTTCTCGCTCGACGGCATGGGGCTGCTCGCCTACGAATCGATGATGAATCGAGACTACCCCGTGGTCCTGGGCACCCTCTACTTCTTCACCATCATCGGCCTGGTGGCTCGGCTCTTGTCCGACTTAAGCTATGTGCTGGTCGACCCCCGCATCTCGTTTGGCAGCATGGAGGACAGGTGAACCATGGCTGGCATTCGCGATAGTATCGGCAGACGGCGCTGGCGGCGGTTTTGCACCAACCGCCGGGGTCTGGTCAGCCTGATCATCTTCACCATGATTTTCTTTGTCACTCTGATGGCTGAGGTGGTCAGTAACGACAAGCCTTTTTTGGTTATCTACCAGGACAGCCTCTATTTTCCAGTGCTGAAGAGCTATCCCGAGACCATCTTTGGCGGTGATTTCGATACCGAAGCTGATTATCGTGACCCCTTCATCCTTACCCGGTTGACCACCCAGGGCAACCACGCCTTCTTTCCGATCAACCCCCACAGCTTTGATTCGATCAATCTGGGACTTGATCAGCCAGTGCCGTCACCTCCCAGTTCGGCGAACCTTTTGGGTACCGATGATCGGGGCCGTGATGTTCTGGCTCGGCTGATCTACGGCTTCCGCCTCTCCATCCTTTTTGCGTTGACCTTGACTGCTATTGGCACCGGTATCGGCATCATCACCGGTGCGGTGCAGGGTTATTTTGGCGGCAAGATCGACCTCCTAACACAACGCTTTATCGAGATCTGGGGCTCAATGCCTGAACTCTATCTCCTGATCATCTTCTCTTCGATCTTCAAGCCATCAGCGCTACTGCTCCTGATCCTGCTGTCGCTCTTCGGGTGGATCGGGCTTTCCGATTATGTCCGGGCCGAATTTCTTAAGGGTCGGAATCTTGACTATGTACTCGCCGCCAAGGCCTTAGGCGTCGGCAATGTCACCATCATGTTCCGCCACCTCTTGCCCAATGGCATGACCCCGGTAATCACCTTCCTCCCCTTTCGGATGTCCGGGGCCATCATCGCCCTCACCAGTCTCGATTTCTTAGGGCTCGGAGTGCCGCCTCCGGCGCCGAGCTTAGGTGAGCTTCTCGCTCAGGGCAAAAACAACATCGAGGCCTGGTGGCTTTCCATTTGTAGTTTCGCAGTGCTGGTCGGAACCCTGATGCTGCTAATCTTTATCGGCGAGGCCCTGCGCGAAGCCTTTGATCCAAGGAAGGTATAGCGATGACCATGCTGACCATCACCAACCTTTCCGTTCGCTTCACTGATGACCAAGCAGCGCAACCTGCGGTCAACAACGTGTCGCTCACCTTAGACCGGGGCGAGACTGTCGCTTTAGTGGGAGAGTCCGGGTCCGGAAAATCAGTCACCGCCCTCACCATCCTCCGATTGTTGGAAACGGTGGCCAGGGTAGAGACACGTGGTTCGGTTATCTATAACGATCAAGAGTTATTGATCATGTCGGAAGACCAGATTCGTCATATCCGCGGCAACCGGATCGCCATGGTCTTCCAAGAGCCTATGACCTCGCTTAACCCGGTTTATACCGTTGGCCACCAACTCCTGGAACCCCTGCTGCTTCATCAGCACATGACTCGTGATGCGGCCAAAACTGAGGCTATCCGCCTCCTCAATCGTTGCGGTATAGCTGAAGCTGAATCCAAGTTCGAACATTTTCCTCATCAACTCTCCGGCGGCCAGCGACAGCGGGTGATGCTGGCCATGGCCTTGGCCTGCCGACCCGATCTGCTGATTGCCGACGAGCCGACCACGGCGCTCGATGTAACGATACAAGCCCAGATTCTGGCGCTAATCAAAGAGATCCAGGTCGAAATGGGTATGGCAATCCTGTTGATCACCCATGATCTGGTCATGGTCAAAAAGATCGCCGAACGGGTCTACATTATGAAACAGGGGGAAATGATCGAGAGTGGGAAAACGGAGACGATCTTTGATCAACCAAGGGAAGCCTATACCAAGGAACTGCTGGCGAGTATTCCGCATCGGATAAAGACATATAATACTAACGAGAATAGAGTTGTTTGGGCCAAAAACCTTACAGTTGACTTCACAGAAAAAGCGGCCTTTTTTCGCCGTAAGGCTAAAATGACCAGAGCCGTGGACAGTGTCGATATTGCCATCCGTCAGGGAACAACCTTTGGTATCGTCGGTGAATCAGGCTCCGGCAAAAGCACCTTGGGGCTGGCTCTGCTTCGACTACTCAATGCCAGCGGCGAGATCCGTTACGGCACAATCGATCTCCTGGCCTGCCCTGCCCGGCAGATGCTCCAATATCGCCGTCATCTCCAGATCGTCTTCCAGGACCCATTTTCCTCCCTCTCGCCTCGCCAGACTATCGGCCAGATTGTCGGCGAAGGACTTCGTGTCCATGAACCAGGCATGACCAAGACTCAAGTCACCACCCGCATCGAGGAGACCTTGCTTGAGGTGGGACTAGACCCAACCATGACTAGCCGCTACCCTCACGAATTCTCAGGCGGTCAACGTCAGCGCATCGCCATAGCCAGGGCCATTATCCTCAAACCCCATTTTTTAATGCTGGACGAACCGACCTCTGCCTTAGATATGACAATCCAAGCCCAAATCATTGCCCTGCTGCAGGACCTGCAGGCCAAATACCAGATGACCTACCTCTTCATCAGCCATGATCTGAGGGTAATCCGCGCCTTAGCAGACGACTTGGCAGTGATGCAAAAAGGGAAAATTGTCGAACAAGGTCCGGCAGAAGCCATCTTCTCTGTCCCTAGTCACCCCTACACCAAGGCCCTGCTCTCCGCCGCCTTTCTTAATACAATGAGCTGACCGCGCCCCGGTCACACTCACACGCTGGCGCTGAATCACAGCAGAGGTACTTCTATGTCACTTCCAAAACATTCTTTCGCCAACTGAGCCATAATTATAACCAGCCCCAGCGAAGAGAGATCAGAGCTGAGGATCTATATTTCCCGGCCCTCCGCATTCAGGAGTATAGCAGGTGATGTTTTTGAAATCACAAATCTCACCACAACTTGGGCATTTTTCTGGTGGTGTCGGAGTTTGAACAGTTCTTCCACACCCTCCGCACTTCCAATGCGGATCTTCGTTTACCCTTAAGGTCGCGCCATGAGGAGAATAGCCGCAATGCCCACATAATGTCTGTATTTCACTGTAATCTTTTCCACATTCCTCACAAATACCCTCTTTACTCTGTGCCATAGGTTACTCCTGGTAATATTGGATAATTCTACCTGAATGCCCATGAATTTCAAAATAATGACAGATAACCGTGACGCATCCACCGGGTGTAGAACTATGTAGACATTCCGACACCCGTCATGACTGTGTTTCGCCAAAAGAATTCGATTCCGACTCAAGCTCTCGTATGCGTTCAACGATATTGACAGCAAACGCATCGAAGTGCTCACCAATTTTTCGGAACCCTAAGTTTCCCTTTGTGCTCGAGTCAGCAAATTTCACGAACCCCTCTGGCACAATAATGAGATCTTCATCATTGGATGTACCTTGTGTTATGCCCTGCCACTCCGCTGTTCTCAGCACGTTGCGCAGTATCCCTTGGATTCCCCCAATCTGAGATTTCAGATCGTGTTGCAGTTTTTTAAGTCGCTCATTCTCACTTTCAGTAGGAATTGCTTTGCCTTTCAAGGCATCATGCTCAAAGTCAAAGGTTTTCACCACTCGTTCTCCATCTAATTGCGCCTCATTCAAGGCGATAGAGACCTCTTCAAAAAGTCCTCGCCGTATTTTCCAACACCCTTTTTCCTGTCCATGAATGAACGCACCCCGAAGACGCCTACGCTGGAGTCTGACATTCTGAAAAAATGTCAGCACTATTTCGTAAACTTCTTGAAGTCGCTGAACTCGCTTATCGAGAGCAGTTTTTGCTACTTGACGCTCAGAGAGAATCCTTTCCTTTGATCTCTGCACGCGGCTATAGGCAAGCGCAAAACCGCCAATGGCTACGGTACCCAATAAAAATGGGAATACTTTATCATACGTATCGGGACGCAAGAGGAATGGAACATCGAGAGGATTATCTTTATTTTCATAAAATGCCGCCAATCCGATGGCAGCAAACAAAGCGATAAGCGACAAAAGAAAAATGAAAAAATCAAAAGGTTTTATTCGTGAAATTTCCATAGTGTTCCTCCGTGAATCACGATTCAAAACTCTTCTTCCTGCTGAAAGCTTCTCGTCGAATCAGGTATCGGCTTTAATGTGGTTGTTAGCGACTATTTTTCATCTTACAGTTTTTCAGTGTCTTTATTGACTTTTACCCGTGATACCAGAATTTTGTCAACCCTTCTGCCATCCATATCAACAACTTCGCATCTCAACCCTTTCCACTCAAAAAGCTGCCCTTCTGAAGGCACAGCCCCGAGTTTCGCCATTACGAAACCGCCTACGGTGTTCATCCCTGCTTGCTCTTTCTCGCTCAGTCTTCCAGTTTCCATGTAATCCATGAACTCATCCAGCGGCAGACTTCCGGATATCAGCAGGGAACCGTCTTCGCGCACCACTATTTCTCTTTCGCTTTCAACTGTATCCTCAACGTCTTCAAAGACGGAGCGCAAAATATCTCCGAATGTAACGAGTCCTTGGATTTCGCCATACTCATCCACCACTAAAGAGATATGCATTCCAGATTTCTTAAATAACTCCAATACATTAACCGCTGGTGTTGTCTCAGAAACAAAAAGAGGCTTATGGCATATTTTTTGTAAATTAAACGGTTTCTCTTCCATAACAAGTGACAGCAACTCTTTTCCTCTAATAACTCCAACAACATTGTTAAGAGTATCTTTTACCACGGGATAGGATGAATATTTATGCTGTGCAATCTTGCGTTTTGTTTCCTCTTGGCTTTCATTCAGGTTGAGACAGATAATTTCCTTTCTGGGTGTCATCAAGACTGACACACGACGATCAGCCAAGCGAAAGACACGCTCGATCGTCTCCTGCTCAAACTCTTGAAAAGTCCCAGCTTGTGTTCCCTTGCCAATCAACAATTTTATTTCCTCTTCTGTTACAACTGACTCGACTGAAGCTTTAAAGTGGAAAATGCGAAGCAACACATTTGTAGACCCGCTAAGTAAAAACACCAACGGATACGCCAGTCGTGAAAGGCGATTTATCGTGGGGGCAACGAAGCGGGCAAGCGTTTCAGGATTATTGAGAGCAAGCCGTTTAGGAACAAGTTCGCCGATTATCAGAGATAAATAAGTTATACAGATAACCACGATTGCGACGCTGATGGTCTCGTCGTACGGGGCGAGTAAAGGGATAACAGCAACATATGGCGCTAGTAATTCCGCAATGGTCGCACCTCCAAAAGCACCCGCAAGAATACCGATAAACGTAATGCCGATTTGGATGGTAGATAAAAATCCGTCTGGTTTATTAGCGAGTTTCAGCGCGGTGTATGCCCTTGCATCACCTTCTTTCGCCATCTGTTCCAATCGCGTCTTCCTGGCTGAAACAAGAGCAAGCTCCGACAACGCGAGCAACCCGTTCAAGAAAACAAGAAAAATGATTACTCCTATTTCAATCCAAAACAAACTCATATAAGAATTTTCTATCCTGATTGAAGTTTAATATTATCTACGGCTCAACTCTCAGAGTTGAGCCGTAGATAATATGAGATGCGTGCTTAGCCCGTGCGTATTGTGCCCGTGTTTGTGGAAAATTTCGAATATTTTTTTGTAACTGCCTAGCATCTGCGGCACTGCTGAACAGTTACGTTTCTGGGCTTCGGCACCTTTCTGGGTCAGAAGGTGGATAGTTACTATTTTTTTTGACAATATTGTCAGCATTGTCAATTGGACCCATTTTTATCGATGCCACTTAAGGCCTGTGGTCATCTCAAATTGTAGTGCTCCCTGAATTGTTTTTCAGCCTCCACGGTTCCGATAAGGAGTAGTTCATCCTTCTCTTGGAGGATCATCTCCGGATCAGGGTTGAGACTTAGTTTACCTTCACGAGAAATCGCAACCACGTTACATCCCGTCATTTCCCTTATTCTGTTTTCAACGAGGGATTTGCCTGCAAGTGTTTCTCCTGCTGAGGTGCGAAAAATACTTAGCCCTTCAACAGCCATTAATGTCTGATCTGGTTTTAACAGATTCATAATGCAGTTTGATGCCATCGAGGCATATGACATTACCAGGTCAGCTCCAGCCCGGTGCAGTTTCGATACTGTTCTCTCATCGCTTGCTCTACTGATGATCTGAATGTCAGGTCTCAGCCTGCGGCAATAGATGGTGAGATATATATTGATGTCATCATTGTGAGTGGTAATGAGGACTGAGCGGGCATCCATGATCCCAGCTTTATGTAACACATTGATGTCTGCAGCATTACCCAGGATGCAATGATCATGGTTTTTGGTAAGTGCACGGCTTTTTTCCACAATTTTGTAGGGAATTTTGTGTTGCTCGTGAGCTTCTGCTGCGGCATTACCGACTCTTCCTCCTCCTAAAATCAGGGCTTGCTGCTTTGTAGATACCATATCTGAGGAGACTGAAAAAAGGGCATCGAATTTTTCTAGATGTTCCGCTGAGCCTGCCAGGACCAGCACTGTCGTAGAAGTGATTAATGTTTGTGGATGTGCTCCTTTGAAGCTCCCCCTTTCCCAGAGACCGGCAACCGTTACCCCGGTCTTTTCTCTTAGTCGAATTTCGGCAAGTGTTTTTCCTTCGAGCCCAGTACGCATTGCAGGAACTTCAGCGATGAAAAGCTGATCGTGCATCCATATAATATTGGCTCCTAAGCTGACCCCGATAGTTCTTCTCCCCAGTGACTTGCCGAGTTCTTTCATAAATTGGAAAACATAAGTACTGCCAGCGATTTTTAAAATGTCAACGGAATGGTCATCGTCGGCATTAGTGGCAATAGGTACTTTTGCGCATACCTCTCTAATCGTGAAAGTTATACTGGTATTTATCATATCATCATTGGTGGCAACTACAAGAGCGGCCTCTTGGATACGTAATCGATTGTATGTTTCAGGGTCGCCATAGTCACCAATCACAACTTTATATCCTAAGTCGTGGATCTTGAGCGCTTTCTGCATATCGTCAACTAGGATTACATACTCGTATTTGTTCGTGTGGAGCTTTTTTATGAGTTCCTCAGTCATCACATCAAGATTTGTAAGAATAATATGGTTTTTAGTGTCCTCTGGTAATTCACGAGGAGTTCTTGCCTTTGACTGGACCTCAAGCCACGGTGCGTAGAAAAACTTGATGAAGGTGAACGGCAGCATTACGAGCAAGTAAACAATACCTGTCAAGAGAACGACTATTGAAAAAATCAACCCTACATCGCTTTTGAAGGTGATGTCGCCAAAGCCAAGGGTGGACATAACAGTGAGCGTCCAATAGAATCCCGTGATCCAGCTGTATTTTTTTCCTTCAAGAAGCATCAGGAAGTGGAACAGGACACTGTATGAGGTGATTATGGCAGAGAGAACCAGGAAAAACCGGAGTAAGAGTCTGAAATTTCTACTCTCTTTATTGTCAAGGAGAAAGAGAGAGAGCTGGGAAGGGATGAATTTCATCGTTAGTCAGTAAGTTGTGGTGGTTGATCACAAAAAAATCGTGAAATTGGAGTCTACCATGGGAGTTAGCAGATGACGCATCACTCATAAAGAGAATATCCAGCCCTCGACAAAACAGATTCGTTCACCAAAAAACAACCAAAAAAATATTACCAGATTAAATGTTATATGTTCCTCGAAATCATCTGCTCGAAAAGTTGCTCTGTGTCTTCCCTTCGGCACAGCTCTGTGCCAGGGGTCATGACGGCTGCAGCACCTGCGGCGACACCGAAACGGACAGCATCTCGGAGCGAGTTTCCTCGCGTGAGGCTCAGCACAATACCAGCAACCGTGCTATCTCCGGCTCCCACCTTACTTACAATCGGTACGGTCGGCGCTTGGATACGTTCATAATCTTCATGTGACACCATCAAAATACCGGCAGCGCCAAGAGAGATTACCACCACTTCGCATTGCCCGCTCCGGATAATTTCCATTGCCCTGCTCTTAATCTCCGACTCATCTATTATCTCTTTCCCTACCAATTCTCTGAACTCACGGATATTTGGTTTGATCAGATAGACGCCTTCGCTCAGTGCGAATTGCAGAGGCTCGCCGGACGTATCAACAATGACCTTAGCGCCAAGATCTTTACCGATACGAGCTACTCTGGCATAAAAATCATCTGGAACTCCAGGCGGAAGGCTCCCGCTAGCGACAATGATATCAATCCTAGAATTAATAACAGACAACTCATGCAAGCACCGTTGCCATTCCTCGTCAGACAAGGTCGGTCCCGGCATACCGAATCGGTACTGCTGCCCTGTTGATTCTTCGGCCACAACGAGGTTTTCTCTGGTCCACCCATTAATCACAATCGGACGATGATCGAGTCCTTCCTGATCCAAAAGGTTCCTGAGAACTTCACCTGCCGCCCCCCCTGCGGGATAGAGAGCAAAAGATTTTCCTCCCAATTTTTTTATAGCACGAGTGACATTAATACCTCCGCCACCTGGCTCAAATTGAGGTTTTTTACAATATAGTTTTCGTTCTGCAATAACATGTTCGATACTTGAACTTTTGTCTATTGCAGGGTTCATGGACAACGTAACAATTGTTTTCAATCATCTACCTCTAACCTATGAGAACGTAGTTGTTCGCTGTTTAGTAATCGGATCAATGACACTGAGACAAGAAGATTTTGAATCAAAATGGGAACCGTAATTTCCCTCTGAGTCAAAACAGGTCTGGTAAAAACCAGAATCATTGACAATGATGAAAAATATATTTCAGAAAAAGTCATCATTTTTTTCCGGTGGTCAAAAAGAGCAGTGTCTTTTCCTTGTGAAAGGGCATAAATTTGTGGATAAGATGAGAGCCGGTGACCCCAGTCTGTCGGAGCAGTTACTGTTTTATGGTCTCCCATTTTTCTCCTCGAGCACCACCACAAAAAATGAGACCGATCAAATCCCGCGAAAGAAAGCTGCCAAGACAAATATGACAAATATATTGTCTACTTTACTCTCGTACTCTTTTAACAGTCCCGTTACTGATCATCTGGTGGAACTGGACCAGAAGCGCTCTTTCTTCTTGATCTATTACTCCATCATCGTGAGCCATGGCCATAATCTCATTATATTCGGATGGAGTTATCTCCAAATCAGAGATGGCATGATGGATAAGTGACTTAAGAGTCGTTGCCGATTGGCTAGTTTTTTTCATTGTTTTCCCCTTCTTTTTTCTTTTATTAAAAAACGATTAAAAGTCCAGCAGTTCACTAAGAAAACTTTTTCGTTTTTTTTCGTTTTTGTAGTAACCCTGCGATCCATGCTGATACTTTCCGGATTCCTTTTCTTTGTTTTTCTCTTCAGCTACCTACAGAGGTTATGCATTTATTATACGAATCCAGTTTTGTCTAATTCACAACGGTCAAGCCAAACACCCCGACATTCCGGACAATAGTCAATTTCTATACCCTGACAGTCTGATATTGTGAGGTTTACATCTGTGCATATTGAACACTTCATTTATTGTCTCCTTACTTTGTCTCTTGATGGTTGATTTGAGGTAACTTAACTGTCCAGCAGCACCACATCTGCCTTGTCATAAGCCTGCTCACATAGACGGGCTATAAGCTCGCAGGCTTATTTCGCGCTGATGCAGATGTGGTGCTGCTGGACAGTTACAGTTCCGGGTATATGTTCATTTTGGGGTTGGAGCTGAATAGTTACGATTTGAGTTTCAATATTTTACAAGTGAATCTTGTTGACCCATCCTTAATTGGCTCTTTGTTAACTTTCACGCTTGATAAAGTATAAAGAGATCGCATTTCATATTAAAAAGTAACCAGTCTCTTAATTCTCTCCTGGACTGGAGGATGCGTACTGAACAGCCGTGACAGGGTTTGGCCGTTCAACGGATTAACAATATACATCTGAGCGGTGGCCGGATTAATTTGCATGGGAAGCTGCAGGTTATACTCTTCCAATCGTTTGAGGGCGCTTGCCAGACCTTGCGGCTTACCGCAGATTTCTGCACCAGTGGCATCAGCCATGTATTCCCTGCTGCGGGATATGGCCATCTAGATTATCGTGGCAGCCATGGGAGCAACAAACATCATAACAACAGAACCTATTACGTTCCCACCTCCTTTTTCATCATTATTTCTGCCGCCGAAAATCATAGCCCATTGGACCATGGTGGCCAGATAACTGATCGCGCCAGCAAAGACTGCAGCAATAGAACTTATCAGGATGTCACGATTTTTGATATGGGCCAACTCGTGGGCCAAAACACCTTCCAGTTCGTCACGGTTCAACAGACGAAGCAGCCCTGCTGTTACCGCCACGGCAGCATGTTGAGGATTTCTCCCGGTGGCAAAGGCATTAGGGGTCTCTGCCGACATGATGTATATGCTGGGTGTAGGCAATCCGGCTCTTTCTGCCAAATATTTAACCATAGAGTGGAGTTCTGGCGCCTCAGAACTGCTCACAGGTCTGGCCCGGCTCATCGTTGAGGCTATTTTGTCACTGAACCAATAGGCAAAAAAGTTCATCCCTAGCGCCATGAACAGCGCCATAACCATGCCACCCTGCCCTCCCATGATCTGGCCAGCAACCATGAACAGGGCGCTCAATGCCGCCATGAGTAAAAAGATTTTCATGGTATTCACCATCGTTAATGCCCCCCTCCTGTTATGAAATATTTTCGTAACTTGCGTTGTGTAAACATCAGGCTCCCCTTATCCGTAACTGTGCAGTCCGGAAAGCACGTAGTTCACTCCATAGTAGGTGAACATCACCGACGCAAAACCGACAATGGAGATCCAGGCGAGTCTTGTTCCTCCCCACCCTTTTGTGAAACGGAAATGCAAAGCTGCAGCGTATATGAACCAAGTGATAATCGACCAGGTTTCTTTCGGGTCCCAACTCCAATAAGTCCCCCAGGCGGAGTTGGCCCAGATTGCCCCGGTGATGATGCCTATGGTGAGCCAGAGAAAACCAAAAATTAATGACTTGTGGATTATATCTTCAATGATTTTCAAAGGAGGCAACTGCAACAGAATTTTCCCCTCTACCTTCATTGCGCTTTTGCTGTTTTTTACTATAAATACAACGCCAAAGCCGCAGGCCACAGCAAAAGCAGCGTATCCAATAAAGCAGGTAACCACATGGGCGATGAGCCAGTTGCTTTGCAAGGCAGGCACAAGGGGAGTGATAGCTGGGTTTTTTAATTCAGCAAGTCCCATGGCTATGGCTGCAAAGGGCATAGCAAACGCGCCCAAAAAACGGTTTTGGTATGTAAATTCCAGCCACAGATAAAAAATGGCGATGGACCAGGCAAAGAATACCAACGATTCATACATATTTGACAGAGGAGCATAGCCTATTCCCATCTGGTGAGATTCAATCCACCGTAGACCGATCCCTGCAGTGTTGATCAGAAAGGCGATAATTGTGATCGTGGTTGCAGTAAAACCAAATTTTGTGGCGCGAAAAACGAAAAGTCCAATATAGACAACCGCAGATAATAAATAGGCGAATGTTGTGATGCCAAGTAGTTGTGAACTGTCCATGGTAGACCTCTTTTATTGACCTTTTTCGAAATAGATGACTCTGTCGGGGAAGTATTACAACAGGTAGTGATTGGCTGGGGCAGAAGAAAGTACTGGCAACTGATCAATCAATGACTAAGCTGCCCTGATCGATCACGAGCTGTTATCCATTTCAGATCAATTTCAAAAACCCATTCACATTGATCAATCGAGTGAAAAAAATTTCCTTGGGTTCTCAAAAATTGGAGCAACTCGTTTTCTGTCAATTCCTTGCCTAAATGACCGCATAATTATTACGATTTTTCCTGTATTTAAATCAAGAATAATACAAATTAACAATTAGGACAAATAGATAATTTAGCTACAATGGTTCGAAAAAAACGAATCGGAAGTTATGGAGTGGATTAATTGACATCAAGTTGTTTATTGTCATTGGCTAGGGGAGTATACGCAAGGCCAGTGAGCGATTCCGCCTGACACTGCCAATTATCATCGCAGTGATTGTAATCCCCAAGAAAACACTCGACTCGGCGCCGGACACTAGAAAAACATTATTTAAAAACCAGTAACTACTCAAGTTGTCGGTTTATGGTTGACAGTTGACAGTTAACGGTGAATGGGTCCTGCCAATGGCTGAGAACACACTGGCATTGAGTATCATGCGATGATTAATGACAAACCATGATTCTTTTAACTCTAAACCGATAACTGATTACCGTTAACCTGTGTAGTTACGAAAAACATATGGATACCCGATGATGACAAACTTGATTGTTTGTATATTGAAAGCAAAAAGAGGACTGAGCACTGAACTTCATTTCTGCGGGGGATTCTGTTCGTCAAAGCCAGCCCAGGCGTGGAACTAAGTTTTTGCGTCCCTTGTAATTCAATGTATTTCGGATGGCAGAATAATTCTCGCGTCTGCTGCCAAGCAACGGTTTTCATTACAGAAAACCGGGTTCAGATCAATGGATTCAATTTCGTCCGCCACATCGACCACCAGCCGGGAAAAGGCAACCATAAGATCGGCAAGGGACTCCATGTTTACCGCCTTGGCGCCGCGAAATCCTTCGAAAAGCTCGCGGGCTTTGAGTTTGTGCACCATTGATTCCACATCATTTCTGTGCAGAGGGGCCATGTGAATAACTGTATCCTTGTAAATTTCCACGCTGACACCTCCAAGGCCCAGCATCACCACCGGGCCAAACTGAAAGTCAATTTTAGCGCCGATGATCAGTTCGATGCCGCTGCACATTTCCTCAAGATGAACACCGGCAAAGCCTTCAATTCTGCTCATTTTTTCAAAGCCGGCAAGCAATGCCGCATCGGTGTCGATGCCGATCATGACACCACCCACATCCGACTTATGCAGGACCTGTGGCGAAACAATCTTCATGGCCAATGGATACCCTTGTTTTGCCGCAAAATCTCGGGCCTCCTCCGGGCTCTTGGCCCAACAGTAGGCGGGGACCGCGACCCCGGCCAATTGCAGGATATCCTTGGCATCCGGCTCCATTACCCAGCCGTACTCCCTGGCAGACATGGCGATAATATCTTTGATCTTGCTTGTTAGCATGATGATCTCCTTCGCAGTGCCTCGGCCATCAAGACAGCACCCTCGATTGATGGCGATACCGGCACTTGATTCAATTCGAAACCTTCGATGAGCATCCGGTATTTATCCACATGCGGCACGTAGGCGATTAATGGTTTGTCGGCCTTTTTGGCAAGCTGGCTGATGCGGGCGCTGAGATCGGAGGAGATCCCCGGCAGATAAGGAAGCAGCAAAACCAAAACACAATCAATTTCCGAGGATTCGAGCATGGCGGAGGTGGCCGTGGCAAAATCATCTTCCACGGCGCTGCCGGTGAGGTCAAGGGGGTTGCCGAGTGCGGCAATTGATTGAATGCTTGGTGAAAGGGAATCTCTTAACAGTTTCTGCGCAGATTCCGACAACAGCGGCACCTCTAGGTCATGGGCCATGCAGGCATCAACCGCCATGGCGCCGTGACCGCCGCTGCCGGTAATGATGCCGATTTTTTGAACCGAACAACTCTGATAGTTGCTTAATGATTCGCAAAAGGAGAGCAGTTCCAGTTCATTTCTTGCTTCAATAATACCATATTGTGAAAAAATATCGGAAAGGACTTTATAATCGCCCGCCAAAGAGGCGGTATGGCTGGAAACCGCTCTTTGGCCGCCACTGGTTTTGCCCGCCTTCATAACGACAATCGGTTTCTTGCATTTTCTCGCGGCCTCCACAAACCTACGACCTTCCTTGTGCCCGAAGCCTTCAATATAAAAAGCAATAACAGAGGTGGCTGCATCCTCTGCCAGGTGTGCCAAAAGTTGTTCTTCTTTAACCAAGGCCTTGTTGCCGATACTGACAGCCAGCGAAAGTCCTATGCCTTCCCCCGCAAATTTCACCAGGAGATCCACTAAAATGCCGCCGCTTTGGCTGACAATCGCAACTTTGCCCTTCTCAGGGGTGACCATCCGCTCACTGGGCAGAAAGAAAGTATCAACCAGGGACGGCGCATAGATCCCCAGACAGTTTGGTCCGACAAAGGGAAACTCCGCTCTTTTTGCAATTGCCACAATTTGATCCTGCAGGTCCTGTCTATCCGCCTCGGCAAAACCGCCGGAGATAACTACCGCGCCTTTCACTTTTTTTACGATGCACTGCTCCAGGATCACAGCCACATGCTCCGCCCGGACGGCGATAACCGCCAGGTCAACATCTCCGTCAATCTGGTCAATGCCCGTGTACACCCTTTCGCCTCGCAGTGTGCCCCCACGGGGATTTACCGGGTACATCCGCACCGGAAAGCGCAGGAGGTTCTTGTTGTAAATCACATTGGCAGGATGCCGGTCATTGCTGAGAGAAACTCCACAAACCGCCATACTTGTAGGTGCAAACAGAGGTTTTAGATCCATGTAATCTCCCTTGGTTCATTCTTTAGTTGTTTTGACTTTGGCCAATGTCGTGAAGGCGGATCATTTATTGACCTTCGAGTATGCTGCCCAACTTGATAAGTTGCCATTCATTCCAGTTTTATTTCAAAAAACCATTCACATTGATTAATCGAGAGAAAATCTTCTTGGGTTCTCCAAAATCGGCTTAGTTCGTCTTTTGTTAATTCCTTTCCTTGACAAACTCATAATTATTGCGATTTTTCATGTAGTTAAATCAAGATTAATACAAAAAAACAATTAGAGCAAATAGATAATTTAGCCATAATAGTTAGATAAAAACGAAAATTACAAGTAACTATCCAGCTCCTACCGAAATAGGAGTGACTATTCGTAACTGTAACTGTTCAGCAGCGCCACAGATTGCGGTAAGCGGACCGGCGATGCGTAGCCAGTCTACATGAGCCGGGCCGATCGCCGCAAGATGTGGTGCTGCTGGATAGTTACAATTATAATTATGTATAGATTAACTTAAATCAACCCGAGACGGTCTGCACGTATCGCGAGAGACCCAATATATGCGATTTATATTGACCAACGACCCGGTCCAATATAAATCGCATATCTTTGACAATCTCGCAAAAAGTCCGGGGATGGCTAAGCAAAAGGTACGATATGTAAGGCGCGGGGTGTGTTTTGTGAGTGAGGCCATACATATGGTATGCCGAACGAGCAAAACCGCCACGCAACGCAGTAGATCTG
>VMSU01000059.1 GCA_013792005.1 Desulfobulbaceae bacterium | reverse complement strand
TCTGATCAAGAACTGGCCGTGAATAAACTGTCGGACACCTTACAGTTATCGGACACCAACTGTGTAAACGCTAATGTCAGGACTTCATTGACCAACCTTCACGGGGTGTTTGCCGCTGGTGACGCTGTATCAGGATCAAGGACAGTTATCCAGACTGTTGTTGCCGCTCGCCGGGCTGCTGAAAATATTCATGCCTTTGTCATGGGCAGTGACAGGGATGATTCTGAAAGCCGATTCAATTTTAATCGTGGCCGATCATTTGATGATGTTGATTTAAGGAATTTTGAAGGCATCAAGGTTAAGTTGCGCGAAAAGATGCCCACTCGGCCACCGGCGACCGCAGTCCAGGATTTCAATGAAATTAAATTAGGTTTTTCAGAAGAGATGGCCATTAAGGAGGCGGAACGCTGTCTCTCCTGTGGTTGTTCAGCCTTTGAGCGCTGTGATCTTAAGCGTCTGGCCATAGACCATAAGGTTGATCCCAATAAGACTGGTATGGGTTCAACCCCAACGTACAGTAGGTTTACCGACCACCCCACCCTGACGGTGGATCTTAATAAATGCATCTATTGCCAGCGTTGTAAAAATAGTTGTGAATATGATGCGTTGGACTTAACAGCATCAAGCTTTGATGAAAAAGGTAGGGCACAGGGCATCAGCTTGTCCTTTAATGAACGATGTATATCCTGTGGTAAGTGCGTGGATAATTGTTCCACCGGCGCGATCAACAAGAAACATCAAATTGTGCCAGTGGTCAATGAAGCCGTTAGAGAGGTCAGGACTACCTGTCCTTACTGCGGAGCCGGTTGCCAGATGTTGTTGCGGGTTAAGGGTAACACTATCCTTGAAGTGACTACAGAACCAGATCTTCCCCCGAATTATGGAGCGCTCTGCGTTAAGGGCCGTTTTGGATTTGACTTTGTTCAGCACAAAGAGCGATTGACCAAGCCCCTTATCCGTCGTGGCGGTCAACTCGTTGAAACCACCTGGGAGGAAGCTCTTAGCTACACTGCCAGTCGTTTTTTTGATATCAAAGCGATGTATGGTCCTGACGCCATAGCAGGATTTTCCTGTGCCAGGGCTACAAACGAAGAAAACTTTTTGATGCAGAAATTCATGCGCGCAGCGATCGGTACCAATAATATCGATCACTGCGCGAGACTCTGACACGCTCCCACGGTGGCCAGTCTGGCCATCACATTCGGCAGCGGCGCGATGACAAACTCCATCGCAGATACTACTAAGACAGATCTCTTTCTGATGATTGGATCGAACCCTGATACTAGTCATCCAACCATTGGTTTACGTGTCCATCAGGCAGTTGATCGTGGGGCCAAGTTGATCATCGTTGATCCGCGGAAGACAAAACTGGCGGAGCGGGCAGATCTGTGGCTTAGAATTCTGCCTGGTACGGATGTGGCTTTCCTCAATGGCTTGATGCATATTATCCTTGAAGAGGATCTTTGGGATAAGAAGTTTGTTGAAGAGCGTACTGAGGATTTTGATGAACTCAAGCAACTGGTTAAAAAGTACAACCCGGATTATGTAAGTGGAATAACAGGTCTTGCTGTTGATGATCTTTTCCAGTGTGCTCGGATGTTTGCCGGACCAGGTCGTCATGCCATCTTTCACGGCATGGGTATCACTCACTATACCACCGGCACTGATCGGGTTAAGTCCATTGCCAATCTCTCCATGCTCTGCGGCAAGGTCGGTGTTGAAGGTGGCGGTTGCAATCCCCTCCGTGGGCAGAATAATGTTCAAGGCGCATGTGACATGGGGGCTCTTTTTAATACCCTGCCCGGATATGGTGGCCTTAGCAACGAAGAGTTGTTTAACCAGTATGAGAAACTGTGGAAGGTTAAACTTCCACGGCGACCAGGAAAACCTGCGACCGAGGTGTGGGAAAATATCTTTAAAGGTGAAATTCGAGCGCTATACGTTTTTGGCGAGGACCCGGCTATTGCCGATGCCAATATTGCGCATGTCCAGGAGGCATTAAGAGAGGTAGATTTTCTGGTTGTCCAGGATATCTTTCTTACTGATACCGCAAAGGAAGCGGACGTTGTTTTTCCTGCAGCCTGCTTTGCCGAAAAAGAGGGTACTTTTACCTGTACCGAACGTCGAGTGCAGCGGGTTCGTAAGGCAGTTGATCCTCCAGGAGATGCTAAACCAGACTGGCAAATCTTCTGTGAACTATCGAAAAAGATGGGCTACGATATGGGGTATAAATCGGCCGAGGAGATCTTCGAGGAAGTTCGTCAATTGATGCCGATGTACGCCGGAATCACTTATCAGCGACTCGATAAGGTTGGCCTCCAGTGGCCAGTTCCTACTCTCGACCATCCTGGCACAACGGTGCTTCATACTGAGCAATTTACCAGAGGCCTCGGGCTTTTTGTGCCGGAAGGGTACCTTCCACCTCAGGAACCAGCAGACACCGAGTATCCAATGCTTTTCACAACCGGTCGTGAGTATGCCCGGTACAATTTTAGTTCCATGACCGGCAAGACTCCTGAAATCGATGTCATTGCCCCAGAGTGTTTGGCGGAGGTTAATCCCGTCGATGCAGAACGTATGGGGGTGCGACAAGGGAGCTGGATCCGCATCAGTTCACGCCGTGGTTCGGTCGAAATTAAGGTCACTATTACTGATCGCAGCCAGGAAGGTACGATATTCTCTACCTACAACTATGTCGAGACCCCAGTCAATTACTTGACACTGGACGCTCTTGACCGCCTTTCCAGAACGCCGGAATATAAACTCTGCGCAGTTAAGGTTGAAGTTTTAGAATACTGAGAGCAAGGAAGAAGTTAATCCATCCCATTCTTAATAGAGCTAAGATAGGGGTTTAACCGTTATTTGGAGTTTACTATGGCACAGGCTGTAACTAACAAGAAAAAAGCTAAAGGCACCTCTTCCGGCGCCGTCATGGTATTGGGTGGCGGCGTTGCTGGTGTCCAAGCTGCCCTTGATCTGACTGAATTGGGATATTATGTCTATCTGGTCGAAAAAACGGCTGCCATTGGCGGGGTCATGGCCCAACTGGATAAGACCTTTCCAACTAATGACTGCTCGCTTTGAATACTCGCGCCGAAGTTAGTTGAGGCCGGTCGGTCTCCCAATATTCAGATTCTCAGCAATACCGATTTCTTATCCCTTGAAGGAACGCCAGGTGCATTTACCGTTAAGGTTAATGTTCGGCCCAAATATATTGATGCAGCAAAGTGTACTGCATGTGGACTCTGTACCCAGTATTGCCCTCGACATCTTGTGGATGAGTATAATGAGGGTCTTTCCATCACTCGGCCCATTCATATTGATTATCCCCAAGCTGTTCCAGCATCGTATTATATAGATCCTGAAACTTGTATGCATCTGAAGCATGGCACCTGTAAGATCTGCGTGCCGGTGTGCCGGAGTCGAGCCATCGACTTCTCTCAGACAGCTAAGGTTGAGGAGCTTGAGGTTGGAGCGGTCGTGCTGGCGCCAGGATTTGGTCGTGTTCCAGAGTCTACTCTTGCCAAATACAGTTATGGGCAGCACCCAGATGTAGTGACCAGCCTTGAGTTTGAGCGGTTGCTTAATCCGTCTGGACCGTATCAAGGGCATGTGCTGTGTCTCTCTGACCAGCGACACCCCAAGAAAATTGCCTTTATCCAGTGTGTGGGGTCTCGTGATCTGGGTTGTGACAATGGGTATTGCTCCTCTGTATGCTGCATGTATGCCATTAAGGAGGCCATGGTCGCCAAAGAGCATGACCCTTCGCTTGATATTACAATCTACTATATGGACATGCGAACGCAGGGTAAGGATTTTGACGCTGCCCAAAAACGTGCCCAGGAGCAGTTTGGGATCAAGTTTGTCCGTGCCAAGGTTGCTGACGTCACACCGTGGGGTAAAAAGGGTCTCAAGTTGACCTACTCCACCATGGACGGAGCGCATGTATTTGCCGCGTTCGATATGGTTGTCCTTTCAGTAGGATTGGATGCGCCTAAAGACGCCCAAGATATTGCCAAGAAGCTGGATGTTGAGTTGAACGCCTATCAATTTTGTGACACGACTCCCTTTGCTCCGCTTAACACCAGCCGTGAGGGAATATTAGTAGTCGGTGCTTTCCAAGGGCCTAAAGATATCCCGGAAAGTGTCACCCAATCGAGTGCTGCTGCAGGTATTGCTTCAGTTATGCTCAAGCAGCAGCGGGGGGCCGGATATGTTATCAAATCTTATCCAGAGGAGCGGGATATTGCTGAGGAGGAGGTGCGGATCGGTGTTTTTACCTGCCATTGTGGGATCAACATCGGCGGTGTGGTCGATGTGCCGCTGGTCGATCAATACGCTGGTGGCATGGAAAACGTTGTCTATCACTCAGAATCGCTCTACAGTTGTTCTCATGATGCTCAGCAAGTCATCAAGCAGAAAATCAAGGAACACAATCTTAACCGTATTGTTATCGCGGCCTGTTCGCCGAGAACCCATGAGCCGCTCTTTCAGGAGACAATGAAAGATGCGGGACTCAACCGTTCCTTGTTTGAGATGGTCAATATCCGTGATCAATGTTCCTGGGTTCATGCCAATGAGCCAGAAGCTGCCACCAAGAAGTCTATGGATTTGATCAGGATGGGTGTTGCAAAGGCCCGTGGCATCAAGCCTCTCGCTGAGCATACCGTGCCTGTTACCCCAAAAGCAGTCGTGTTGGGAGGTGGTGTTGCTGGTATGACTGCTGCCTTGACTTTAGCTGATCAAGGCTACCATACCACTCTCCTCGAAAAGGAAGCATTTTTGGGGGGGAACCTGCTGGCGATAAAAAAGACTATCTTTGGTGTTGAAACTGAAAAGACCCTCAAGTCAATAATTGATCGGGTGCAAAAAAATAAGCTGATTGACGTCTGCACCCAGGCAGAGCTTGTCGATGTAGCTGGTTTTGTGGGTAATTTTAGTTCCGTTGTTAAGTTGAACGAAGGCAAGACATCAAAAGAGGTCACCATTGATCACGGAGTAATCATCTTGGCGACCGGCGGGACTGAATATGTGCCCAAAACAGTCCTGGGCAAAGAACTGGTGAAATCGGACAAGATCATCACCCAGAGAGAGCTTGAGACTCGATTGTATGCCAAGAACAAGAAAGATCTGCCTAACTCGGTGGTGATGGTTCAGTGTGCCGGATCTCGTGGGGATGATCTGAATTACTGTAGCAAGGTGTGCTGTAATCATGCAGTCAAGAACGCACTGATGTTGAAGGACCGTAATCCTAAAGCCCAGATCATTGTCCTTTATCGCGATATGCGGACCTATGGTTATGCTGAAGAGAAGTACCGTGAAGCTCGTGAGAAAGGTGTGGTTTTTATTCCTTATGAGACCAGCGCTATGCCTGAGATCACTAAAAAAGGCGGGTCTGTTGAGGTCAGTTTCTTTGATCCGATACTGCGTGAAGATGTAATTATTGCCCCTGACCTTGTAACATTGAGTGTTGGTATTGTGCCGCAGGGAACAGAGGTTTTGAGCAAACTGTTAAAAGTACCGGTTACAGCGGATAAGTTCTTCCTTGAGGCACATGTTAAGCTGCGTCCCGTCGAGATGCCGGTGGATGGAGTTTTTGTCTGTGGTCTGGCTCATTCGCCCAAGCCGCTGGATGAGACCGTAGTTCAGGCACAGGCCGCCGCTGCCAAGGCAGCCATACCTCTTGTTAAGGGGATGGTTCATGTTGCCCCCATTGTCTCAAACGTTAATAAGGAAGAGTGTATTGGATGTGGGTTATGTGTTAGTCTGTGCCCATACAAGACGATTAAGATGGTGGTAATGGAAGACAAGAAAAAGAAGGCGGAAACTATCGTCGCTTCATGCAAGGCCTGTGGTATTTGCGCGGCGCATTGCCCAACTTTTGCCATTTCCATGGGTGGCTTCACCAACGAGCAGATCTATTCGCAAATTGAGGCCTTTGGTAAATCTATTGAGGAAAATGTATGAGTCAAGCTTCTGAGTTCAACCCCCGAATCCTCGGGTTTCTCTGTAATTGGTGTTGTTACGCAGCCGCCGATGCAGCTGGTGTCTCGCGCTACCAGTACCCACCAAATCTTCGCACTATTCGAGTGATGTGCACCGGACGGCTTGATCCCGCCTTTGTCATGAAGGGATTGATTGAGGGTGCTGACGGCATCTTCACCGGTGGCTGACAACTCGGAGAATGCCATTACCAGGTTGGTAATTATGATGCAATGGGAGTTAACGGACTTATTCACAAGGTTTTGCGCGAGGTCGGCATCCGTCCGGAGCGATTTAATCTGCAATGGGCATCGGCTGCGGAAGCCCCACGTTTTGTTAAACTGATTACTCAGTTTACCCAGCAGATCAAGGAACTTGGGCCGCTTGGACATGCCGAGGGACTTTCCTATGTTGAGGCTAAAGCCAGAGTTCAGAAAGCGTTTGAGATGGTGAGCGACCGTAAGCTCAGGGTTGGTTTCGGTAATGTGACGAAGACCTTGCGTCAGGAAGGGGCTAACCTTACTGATGAAAAGATTGTTCAGACTATTGATGAAAAATTATCAAAGACTATCGCTAGTGCCCTTGGCGGGTGAAGATCTTCTTTGTTGCTTTAAAAAAAACCCTGGCCGGTCTATCGGTCAGGGTTTTTTTGTTGGTACAACACACCTACTTGGAATAAAATCATGTTGGGTTCTTTGGTCTCGGCTCTGGGAACGATCTCCTCATTTGTTGATTCTTGAGCCGAGACGAAAGGACAGGGCAAATATATTGAGTTCTTTGAGCATCCAAACAACTTGGTGGTGAATTGGTATAGTCAACAATCCGCTTTGAGCATGAGTGTATGATAGGAAATGCGTGATGGGGCAATCGATAGGCAGTGCAGTTAGAAGGTTTCTGATTGAGAGTCGATGGGGGACGAGCAGTATGGTAGCCCTGTATCTTTCCTTGATTTCCGGGGTGGTAGTCTCTCTCCAGTATGATTCCGCCCATCCTTATTATTCGGCCAGTAGCTTAGATATTCTGGCTCCATTTGGGGCATTCTGGCGGGCGTTGCATTTTTTTGCCAGTCAGGCCTTTTTTATCTTGGCTGTCATTCATTTAGTGGCTGTTGTTGTCGACCGAAGTCGTGCCCCAATGGCCTTCAATCGCTGGTTGCTACTGACTCTGTCTATGGTTGCGGCGTTGCTGCTTCTTTTTACCGGTTATATTCTGCGCGGTGATGCCACAGGCAGTTCCGCAGGCATGATTGCAGAAAACATTCTGCTCTCACTCCCCCTGATGGGAGGTTTGTTGGATTCACTGCTGTTTTCCATGATCGATGAGGGAATGAAGCGAGTGTATGCAAATCATCTCATTGGGTTGGGGTTGTTGTGGCTAGCCCTTGCCTGGGATCATATCCGTCGCTATCGGGTGAACTGGAGGCAACAGCCGGTTCTGGTTCTGTCTTTGATTGCATTGTCCGCTCTGATATCAGCCCCAATGGAGCCTGAACGACTTGGGGTCTTCCACACCAATGGTCC
>VMSU01000058.1 GCA_013792005.1 Desulfobulbaceae bacterium | reverse complement strand
ATCCGTCGCCGTTTGTGTGGGGAGATCCTGCATACCTGGCGGATGATGGTGGCCAGATGTGGGCCGCACTTCTGGTCAAGGTGCTGAACGATATCGTAAATGGCGGTACCGGTTTGTCGGCAGCAGTCGAGGCTGAGCTGTATCAGCGGCATCTGGACCGGACAGCGGACGAGAACGCGAAACTCCTGGATAGCGCCAACAACTATTGGGCAGCCCGAGGCTGGACCATCCCGCCCGGGATGCTGGCCGGCCAGATTGCCGAGGCCATGCAGCAGATTACCCGGAACAATCTCAATGCCAGCCGTGACATCACGATCAGCCAGGCCGAACTGGCCCAGAAGAACACCCAATTTGTCATGGAGCAAGGGGCTAAGCTTGAAGGGATGATGCGTGAATTTTTCACCCAGAATACCAACCGGGTGTTTGAGGCGGCCAAGTTTTCGGCTCAGAATGCGGTGGAAATATTTAATGCCATGGTGGCTCTGCACAACTCCAAGGTTGAGGCCTATAAGACCGAGGCGGCAATCTACGAGTCCAAGATCAAGGGGGCCTTGGCGGCGGTCGAGCTGTTCAAGGGGCAGGTTGAGGGGGCAAGGGTATCGTCAGAACTGCAAAAGAACCTGGTCGCAGTCTATGAGGCCCAGATTGGGGCCGCCGAGTCACAGATGAAGCTTTTTGTCTCCGAGATGGAGGGGGCGAAGATTGCCATGGAGTTGAGCACGGCCCAGCTTGAAGGGTATCGGCTCAAGGTCCAGGCCTACATTGCCCGGTTGGATGGGGAAAAGGCCAAGATCGGTATCTATGAGGCAAAGCTTGGTGCTGAGGAGTCGAAGGCTAAGGTCTATGCCTCCCAGGTCCAGGCCTATGCGGCGCGGGTGCAGGCAGCTGAATCAGTCGCCAATATTGAGATCAAGCAGATTGAGGCGGTGATTCAACAGAATGCAAGCGAGATCGAGCGGTATAAAGCCGAACTGTCAGGGTTTGAGTCTGAGGTCCGGGCAAAGGCTGCCACGGTCCAAGCCCAGACCGAAGGGTTCAAGGCAGAGGCCAGTGCCTTTGAGGCCATGTCACGGGCGGATGCCTCTTACTATGCGGTGGTGATCGAGGATATCAAGGCCAAGATCGAGGCCGCACGGTTCAATATGGAGAAGGCCAAGGCCGAGGTGGAGGCTACTATTCAGGCCTACACCTCAATCAAGGGACTCCAGGTTGAAGGCACCAAGGGCATCATGAATGTGGGTGCTCAGCTCACGGCCTCTGCCCTGAACGCGGTCAACACCTCGGCCTCCTATGGATACAGCGGCAGCAGGAGCTACAGCCAAGGTATGAGTGAGGGGATCAGTTACAACGCCTCGCTCAGTGAGAGTCATAGTTACGACGAAACACCAACCACATAAGAGGAGAATCTGATTATGGCACTTACATTTACGGGCACAAATTCCAATGACAAGGCGCAACGTAACGCCCAGGTGTCGCGCCGCAATGCCCTGGTCACTATGTTGGCCAACGCTAACGCCAATAAGGCTCAAGCCTCGGCCAATTACGAGAACAATAAAAACGCCACCGATGTCCAGACCACAGGGATGAACAACCAGACTCAGCTGGCTGCGACCGGGATGAACAATGAGACCGAGATGCTGAAGCAGAAACTTGCCAACACCGGGGCGCAGAATTTGGCCACTATCAACAATACGGCAGAGATGGATCGAACCAAGTGGCAGGGAAATAACGTCTTCGAGATCCAGAAAGCCGGTGACAAGAACGCGGCTGAACGTCTGGCAATGCAGGAGTCCGGACAGGATCGGCGGCTCGCTACCATGGGTGATCAGAAGACCAAGGAGCAGAATATGGCCTTGGCCGGAAACGCACTCCTGGCCGGAGTAAACGGTGAGCAGGCCCAGCAGATAGCGGACGGGGCTAACGATGGGAAGGCCGCTTTCCTCGCTGGGGTAAACGTCCCTCAGAAGTCAGAGACCGGTGGATTCGAGTACATCAAGCCGACGATGAATCCTCTTACCGGCCAGCAGACAACGCCGGCAGCAGTCTTCGACAAGAGAAGCGGTGTGGTGAGCAATCAGCAATCATCGCCAGGCGGTGGCTTTGAGGCTCACACGGCAGCCTTGAGTCAGATGGGAGACGCTAATAAGCAGAGGGAGTACCTGCAAGCCCTGAAGACGATCGATCCCGCCATGTATGAGCAGTTGAGACAGTATTATGCTGGCGAGGCCCAACAATAACGCTCCGAAATAGAAACGATCATGTATCCCAAACCCGATAATGGAGAGCACTAATGGCCGGTATCATTGACCTGTTTGACGACATAGATAAGCACGAGGCCCAGAATAAACCTTCTTCCAGTCAGCAAGTTGTCCCGGCTGGGGAATCGAAGAACGATGTCTTCAGTCTGTTCGGTCAGATTGATGCTGAGGGAGATCGTACAGGTGGCCCCTCTCTCCAGGATGGGATTCTCACCCATATAGGCCATGGTTTGGCCGAAGGGGCCTACAGTAATAAGGAGTCCTTTGGCGCAGGCCTGCAGGTGGCTGGCGAGCGTCTCCTCGATACCAGGACTGGGCCGACAACCAGGCAGTACCAGGAGATGATGGACAAGGGTCAGATTGCGAAGGAACCTATCTCCGCCATTACCGGCAGGCCTCTTTCCCTGTCCAGGCAACAGGCCCCGATCATGTCTGCAGTCGAGAGGTTGGCGTCATCATCTGACGGCACCTTGCTCCCCCAATTTAAGAGAGAGACCGAGGCTATCAATAAGGGTGTCCCGGAATGGGATTGGACGGTTGACCAGCAGAGCAAGGCCCCGTATGCCCCGCCCAATGTTGAGTCCAACAACGCCCCTACTCCGGTGACTCCCTCTATCGGTCAGAACGTGACCGACAAGGCATCTCTGGCTGTCAGTGAGCCTTTGGTGAATGAGGCCAAGTTGAGTCCGATGCAGAAGTTGTTCAAGGAAAATGTTTCGCAGCCAGTCGGCGAGGCCTTGATCGAGCGCGGGATGCGGATCGAACAGGGGGCCAAGGAGAAGTTGGCAGAGAATCCTCAGTGGCAGGCACCAGAAGAGATCAGGGGCCTTGGGATCCTGGGGACGATCAACAAATACGGACTGTTTTCGCGGGAGGCGGGGGTGGCCCTGGCCCATGATGTGGCCTCGAATATCCCTCAGGTCGCCGCGACGACTGGGCTTGCTATTGCAGGGGGGCTTACCGGAAATCCGCTGTTGGCAGGAATTGGCGTGGGGTCGGGGATTGCCGCCACTGGACCACTCGAAGCAGGTGGTGCCTTTCAGGAAATGGTTGCCGCTGGGGTAAAACCAGAGGAGGCCGCCCGATCCGCTGTCCTTGTTGGCGCTGTCAACAGCGCACTTGAAATGTCTGAGATTGGGATCCTGTTCGAGCGCATTCCTGGGCTCAAGCATATTTTTCAATCCGAACTGGCCAAGGAAGCGACTAGAGAGGGTCTGATGAAACGGGTTGGCAAGGCCGCTCTTACCACCGGTATCACCGAAGGTTTCGAGGAAGGCGCTCAGCAGATCGTCACTAATACCGCCAAGCGGGTCTATGACCAGCAGCAGGATCTTTTAGGCGATGTTGGCGAATCAATGTTTGTTGGCGGCATCCTGGGTGCATTGACCGGTGGCCTGGCTGGGGTGAAAAGGAGTGAGGCCCAGCATCGGATTGATTTTCTCACTAAGCTCGATCCCAGCCAGTTGTCGCAACTGACTCCCGAAAATAGCGAGTTTAGTCAATCAGAACTGAACGAGGCCGCATCGATCAGTTCCCTCAATAGCGAACTGAATCGACAACGGAATGAGCGGGTCCTTACCCTCAAGAAGGCAAATATCCCGACACCGGATCTCATCGCCCTGGCTGATGATCCAGAGAAACTCAAGGCGCTGAATATCAATCGGGAGGATGTGTCGACTGTCATTGCCGAGAAACACGAGGACTTGTCAAAGGCCATGGCTTTTGCCGGCCCTCTTGGTAAGGCGGTTAATGCGACCGAATTACAGATGCTCATGGATCATCGCGTGATTGAGGAGGAGAAGGCGAGAGACGAGGTCTACGTGAAGCGTTTGGCCGAAGAGTTGGCCGGAGGGCAAAAGCAAACGCCATCGACGGAACCGGCTCAGTCAGTGCCTATCCCTCCTGTCAGCAGTACGACTCAGGCAGGGAAACGTTCTGAAAAGCCACCGGATTTGGATATAGGTCCGATCAATACGGTGTCCAAGAGTGATGAGTCGACTTTACCGACGAAAGAGGTCCAAGATTCATCGTTTGGGAAGCAACCGAAGGCCTTTACCTTTACGAGTCAGGAGGCAGCCGAAAAGGCCTTGGCCAATCGGATCAAAAGAGGGCGCGCTGCTGAGGGTGAATTAGAAGTCAATAAGGTTGATAGTGGATTTCAGATTAATCGTGTAAGTATCGATAAGCGCGCTGAAATGTTAATCGCTGGTGATCAATCAGAGGCACAAGGCAGCGACCTCATGCAGAACCTTACTGACCAGAGTATGAGCGCAGAGGATCAAGCCGCCACCAGGAAGCGTAAGGTGGATTTCAAGAAGCTATCACAAGAGGGACAATCGTCTCAAAGCAACCAAGAAATCAATAGTGAGGTGACACCAAACGAGCTCCCCATGAATCCGGAGTCAACTGCTAATCACACCATGGACAATGGGGGAGAGTTGGCAAACCCAGGCGAGGATGCTTCCCCTGTGCTGGCTGTTGATGGCGAGCATTATGATCTTCCGGGCGGAAAAGGGCTGCTATATACGGTGACCAAGAATGTGCCAGATGAGGCGCAGAAAACAGGGGAGTATGCGGTCACCATCTTTGACCCCAAAGACGACAGCGGTCTATCAAAAGTTGTCGGCCATGGCGACACAGAGCAGGCAGCCTATGATCGAGCGGTAGCGTTGCTAAAACCCGAGCATCGACCAGCAGTTGTAGGGCAAGAGACGAGCAATGCGGAAGAGGCAATTCCTGAAAATACTGTCTCTAACCAGGCACAGGCCAGAAAGGCCGAGCTGTTAGCCAAGGCCTTTTCCGAAGATCAAAGCACGCCAGAGTTGACAGATCGCGAACGTAAGGAGCTGGAACTTCTCAATGCTGGCAAGCATCAGGAGTGGCAGGCGGAATTTGCCACCGAAGATGAGGCCGCTAATACCGTCACCGTTAATGCAACTCCACCTGAGAAGACGCAAGCCAGGGAGCCGTGGCAGATGACTCGCCGGGAGTTCCAGGTTCAGGAGAGGGAGAAGGGAAATCAACCTCTCTTGGCAGGGCAACAGCATCTTAACGCCGTAGCGGCAGCCCTTGGAGAAGGAAAGCCGGTCCCTCAGCAGGTCATTGACCACTATGGCATTGAACGGTTGAAAGACCACCCCCAATATCGGGCGGCATTGAGCGAGCCAATTGATGATGAGGATCGTCGGGTTGAGCTGCATAAGACAATCGCATCCATCAAAGCGCATCCGTCTAAGTCTGCTGATGGGCGGAGAGATCAGGCTCGGGCATTGAAAGACGCGGAAAGCGCCTTGAAGAGAATCGGCGACGGGATGTTGACCGCCCATGGTGCCGTTCAGGTCCGGGGCAAGGTCGCTGACTCCAAGCTGGTGAAGCTATGGCTTGAGGGCCTTCCTCACTTCAAGGACTACCACGAATATTCAGAGATCAACCACGGAGAGCCGCCAATCACCGAGGCGCATTTTAATCAGGTCAGAAGTGGTGAAAATGTTTCAGGCGATGAGAAGAGCGAGCAGGAGAAGAACAAGGCCCGGCTCTTGGATAACCGACGTAAACGGTTGATTGAACAGTTGACTAACCCTACTACTGACGAGGAAAAGGCCGATATCCAGGCCAAGATTGATAAGCTGGCGCAGTTCGTCACCAAGTCGGATGCTGAGAAGATCCCACCGGCATCAGATACCTCAAAGCCCGCCGAGGATAAGCGGCAGATCACCTGCCGTAACTTGGAATCGGTCCTGCACACCTCACTTGCCACTGATCAGGAGGTGATGGAGATTGCCGGCAAGTCGGCAGTGACCGGAGACGGATCAGGCTTCTCGGACACAATTGACGGAATCATTGTCGCCCGGATCAACAAGTTGATCGAGGCCGCCGAGAGTCCCCAGGCCAGAGAACTCTATGCCGGCATGATCGTCAGCGGCAAGCCGGTCCTGCCCAAATCTTTCTATCAGTCACTTCAGAAGCAGGCCGCTAAGAATTTTAGGCAGCAGCAGAAGGAGGCCAACCGCGATCCCGAGGTCTACCAGGAGGCGATACGCGAGGCATATCTGGACGGTGGCCTTGATGAGGGGACCGATGAGGCCAAAGAGTTCAAGGCGGGCTTCGATCATGCCCTGAAGGGGAAGACCAAGTCGACTCTGCCCCAGGGGAAAGAGAACTACGCCAAGGGCTACGAGGCGGCCAGGAAGTGGATAAAGATCGACCAAGGCCGGGACTGGTACGAGGGTAAGAAAGGGGAGAAGCAAAAGTCCACTGGCGAGGCCTTGCGCCGTCATTGGGAGCAACTCAAAAAGGGACTTGATGACTTGTCCGCCGATGACATGGACAAGACCTGGAAGCAGATTGTCAAGGCGACAACCCGGGCGGATCTCTTTTCCTCCGACGTACTGGCTGATGATGCAACCCCTGGTGCCAAGGAGTGGTTGGCCTTGTTCCGAAACCAGGTATTCACCTTCCCTGATTTCTTCACCGAGCAAGCAGCTGGCTTTAAGACACGAAAGGGCCGGAACCGGATGGGGCCTGTAGATGTCTTCAAGGGTAATTGGACATCCAGCAGCGGGCGTTTTGCCAATGTGGAGACCAATGATGAGCGGATCAAGGAGGCCAGGGCGATAGCGTTGGAGTACCAGACGAAGGTGTCTGAGTTGGCTAAGGTCTTCGAGGGGGTGAACTCGCTGAGTGAGATCGAATCCCGGCTTAAGAACCTGTTCAAGGTCGAGAACCCAGAGGCTGGGTATGACGGAAAATTACGAGACGGATACGCCCATTCTCAATTCTATAAAGAGAACAGCCGAACGTTGTTCGCCGGGATCGACACCCTGATCCCGGAAGAGCTTGGGGGGTACACCAACAGATACAGCGCCTGGGGCAAACTTGTCGAGACCGAAAACAAGGAGCGGCAGGCCGCCGACCGCAAGACCCCGCTTACCCGGCCGCGACTTGACACCATCGTCAGGACCGGGGTCAAGGATTCCCGAAATGGTCGTGACATCACCCCCGAGGAGTTGAAAAAGACCTTTGGCTTTGCCGACATCACCATCGGTGATTACGTCAAGGCGCAGGAGGCCAAGGACCACCTGAACTATACCTATGATGCCCTGATGACCATGGCCGAACTCTTTGGTGCCGAGCCCAAGGCCCTCTCCTTTGGGGGCAGACTCCATTTCGCCATTGGCGCCCTGGGTCATGGCAAGTACGCGGCTCACTTCTCCTATAACCATCCTACCGCTGACGGCAGAACGGTGCCGGTGATCAACGTCACCAATACCCGGGGCGATGGCGCGTTGTTCCATGAGTTCATCCATGCCATCGATTGGTTGACCGAGGATTCTGACCTCAGGAAAGCGATAGCGGATATCAAGAAGTTGCTGAAGAAGACTCCTGCCTCACCATCGTCGTTGCTGAAGAATATGCGCCGTTTCATTGATGGCTCACGTTTCACCAACATGGACAAGGGCAGCACGCCTAAGGATCATGCCCGCTACGCCATCGAACATTACTATCGATACCCTGAAAAAGGCGGCAATCAAACGAAGTTCTATAAGGACGCCCTCAAGATGGATGCCGCTGGCTCAGAGAAAGGCTACTGGGCAAAAGAGCATGAACTGCTGGCCAGGGCCGGAGAATCCTGGGCGCTGGATACCTTGTCCCAAGACAAGAAGCGTGACGACTATCTGGTGTCGGACTGGGCCGAGGATGGCAAGGTCACCCCGCCCAAGTATCGTGGCACTCCATATCCAGGCGGTGACGAGCGCAAGAACATCAATCAGCTCCTGAGCCTGCTCATTCGAGACAACATCGTTTGGGGTGAGAAGGGACCGAAACTGAATCCCGACGGGGAATGGAAGAAGAGCGGTGGCCCGGCAAAGGCAGCGGAAGACGCTTATGAGGCTGCGAGACAGGCGATTCTTGATGATTTCGATGCCATCTATGACCAGATGCTCGCTGAGGCCAACGCGGAGAAGCGAGACAGAAACAAGGCCTATGAGGATGCGGCTGTCAATAAAATCCTTGGCGATCCGGAGGGCTACGGGCTTGAAGGCTTTGCGCCAACTGATGAGCAGAAAGGGATGATCTCTGTCATCGACTATTTGCTCATCAACGATCAGGCCCATACTTCTACCCGGTGGAACGGTAAAATTACACGAGATTCAATAGCCGCAGCCTTAGGGGAGAGTGCTAAAGATTGGCTCGATACTCTGAGATATGTGGGAATGGTCTCTGACAGGGTGGTTGAGTATCCGGTTACCGAGTGGCACGTCACCGATCTTGGCCGCTACCTGAAGCTCGAATATGAGAATCGGGTCGGTGAGAGTTCATCCGTAAACGATATCGCTCTTAGTCAGGGTGAGTTATCGATTCCCAATGAGGAGACCACTGCCGAAAATGAGATGGCAAGCGGTGAGGCGTACATCAACGACTCCATGACCAGCGAGGAACTGGAGCAGGTTTTCGATGAAGCCGTGGCCGAGATGGAGGAGGAGAAGCAGGAACAACCGGAGCAGGAGCCCCCAGGGGCTACCATTGAGAAACAGGGATGGTCCGCCGAGGACTTTCAAGAGATTGTCCAGCATGTAGCATCCGGAAAAGTGGTGCTTCTGGCGGATAGATCGGTTGGTCTGCCCACGATTCATGATTTACCAACAGGCTCAACCCAGCATCTTGGATACGGTGTATTCAAGACCGTTACTCCTGAGTATGAGGCCCATTGGAGTGGTGGCGGGGCGATGCCGCATACCCCCAGCGGCAAGGCCTACACCATCGTTGATTTGCGTCGTGGCGCATTGCCGTTTGACCTTTTCGAGACCAACATGGTGCTCGATGTCATCAACGAGAAGATGGGCCTGCGCCAGGAGCCGACGCCTAAGTTCTCAAGCGGCTTGAAGGCTGGTGATGTGGTTACGGTCCGCCCGCACTCAGACCTGTGGAACATGATTATTGACGGCCGGATTAACGACGAAACAGCCTATTCGGGCCAGAAAGTCAGGCGCGTCACCAGAGATATTGACGGTTACGAGTATATCGAACTGGAAAACGAGGCCAAGACCAAGGGGGAATACCTCCAGAAGATGGACGATGAGCCAGCCTTCGAGCCGGCCAAGGCACCCCTGCCATCGAAACGTGAGCCGGGCACCCCATCCTTAAACGATGTCCAGTTGGAGACCGCTCAAGAGCTGGCCAAGAAGATGGCCAAGCACGGGGTAGAAGGGATTGATGAGGCACTGAAAGGCCTGGTCGCAATCTTTGCCGGCGGGCCGAACAAGCTGCAATCATTTCCTGCAGGCTTCGATGAGGAGAGTTACAAGGCGGCCAAACCCCATTTTGAGGCAGCGGCCAAGGCCTTTGCCAAGGCCGGGCAGTCGTTTAAGGAGTTCATCAAGCTCTTTTTCAAGGAACTGGTCACTATGTTCGGTCCGGGTGTCAGGCCCTATGCCATCCAGTTTGCCAAGGATTATGAGTCTGAGTATGGCAAGGTCCCCGGCAGCCGCGAAGATGAGAATATCCCCACCGCCATTGATCCCAGCAATCTTCCGCAAAACAAACTGGCCGATTGGGTAAGCAATCTCCTTAAAGGTGGGACATCATTTACCTGGCGGGATCTCTTTGCCAAGGCGGATGATGCCTTTGACGGAACTCAGGGCGAGGGCAAATACTCGGTCAAGGATGCCTACGATGCCATGGAGCTTGGTATCAACAAGTACCTCTTGGGTATTGGCTTTGGCAACTACTCGTATCAGTTTCAGAATGACGATGGGGTGAAATCGGCAGTTGAGACGGCTAAACGTCTTGAGGCGATGCTGAGCCAAGTCCCGACTCAGACCAAGCGGACCAAGGAGCAGGACGAGTTCCAGCAGTTCTCTACCCCGCCTCATTACGCCTACCTGGCTAACTGGGTCGCTAACGTCAATAAGAACGATACCATGCTGGAGCCGTCGGCCGGCATTGGCGGCTTGGCTGTCTTTGCCAAGATGGCCGGGGCCAAGGTCATTGTCAACGAGCTGTCGGCCAGGCGGATGGAGTTCTTGAGCCAGTTGCCGTTTGACCAGTTCTTTGCCGAAAATGCCGAACACCTGAGCAACATCCTGCCCCAGTCTGTCCAACCAACGGTTATCGTGATGAACCCGCCATTCTCTTCGACGGCTGGGCGAGTTGAAGGCGAGCGCAAGACGATGAACGGGGCCAAGCACGTTGAGCAGGCCTTGAAGAAGTTACAGTCTGGCGGACGGCTGGTGGCCATTGTCGGTGGCGGTATGTCTGCTGAATCGCCGACGTTTAGGGATTGGTGGGCAAAGATCAAGAAGGAGTATAACGTCAGGGCCAATCTTCTGATCTCTGGGGACTCGTACGTCAAATATGGGACCACCTTTGATAACCGGATCCTGGTCATCGACAAGCAAGGGCCGACGCCAGACAGCACCCAGATTGTCACCGGGTCGGTCGAATCTCCGCTTCAGGCCTTTGCCAAGTTAGCAGAGATCAGGAGAGACCGGCCGGAAGTCGTCACTAAGCCAACGGCCATTCCTCCTACTTCCCCAGAGGAAGAGCAAAGGCCGGAGCAGAAGCCAGCCACGGGCAGGGGTGGTGGTCGGGGAACCAAGACCAACCTGGATCAGAAAACAGAGGCCAACGCACCAGAACCTTCTGATGAAGAGACGATCGAGACTCCAACCGAACAGCCGGAGATCAAGCTTGAAGACACGGCAAGCAATGGCGTGGTCAAGAAGGAGTTGGGCAACTCCACCTTTGAGGAGTACGAGCCGCAGAAGGTCAAGATCGAGGGGGCTCATTCGCACAACACCCCCTTGGTTGAGTCGGCGGCGTTGGCCTCTGTTGCTTCGCCTGATCCGACCTACACCCCAAACCTGCCTGAAGAGATCATCACCAAGGGACTGTTGTCGGCAGCTCAGTTGGAGGCGGTGGTCTATGCCGGCCAGGCCTTTGCTCAGAAGTTGCCTGACGAGCGTCGGCGTGGATTCTTCATTGGTGACGGCACTGGTGTCGGCAAGGGGCGGCAGATTTCAGCGGTAATCATGGATTCCTTGCGGAGTGGTCAGAAAAAGGCAGTCTGGATCTCGATGAAGAACCCGCTTATCGAAGATGCCAGGCGTGACTTTGCCGATATCGGTGGAGACCCGAAGGTGATTTTTCCGCAGGCCGGTACCAAGACCCTGGATACGATCGATCGAAAAAAGAACGGCATTCTGTTCACGGCCTATTCCACAATCATCGGCAACAGCAAGAGCAGCAATGAGGCCATCAAGAAGGGGACAAAGGGTCAGGGTTCTTCCCGCGACCGGATCCTGCAGATCTCCCATTGGCTGGGGGAGGATTTTGACGGGGTGATCGCCTTTGACGAAGCGCATGCCATGGGCAACCTGATCCCGGTCAAGGGCAAGAGGGGATCGTCAAAACCCACCTTGACAGCACTGGCCGGCCAGGATCTGCGTAATATCTTCCCCAAGGCGAAGATCCTCTATGTCTCTGCTACTGGGGCGACTGAGGTCTCGAACCTGGCCTATGCCGATCGACTTGGTCTGTGGGGTGAGGGGACATCGTTCTCCAACGCCCCTGCCTTTATCGGCGAGATGTCGAAATCGGTTTCCGCCATGGAGATGGTGGCCCAGAACCTGAAGCAGATGGGGCTCTATCTGGCTCGGTCCCTGTCATACAATGGGATTGAATACTCGAAGATTGAGCATGAGTTGACCAGTTATCAAAATGAGGCATACGATGCCATGGCCGAGGCCTGGCAGGTGGTGCTGAACAATATTAATGAGGCACTCAAAGCCACCGGCGTCCTTGATGAGGATGGCAAGGGGGCCGGGGGGAGATCGTCGGGAGAGATCAAGGGCCGGGTGATGTCGGCCTTTTGGGGCTCGCATCAGCGATTCTTCAACCAGATCATCACGGCAAGTGCCATGCCGTCGGTGCTTGAGCAGATCGACAATGACCTGCAGGGCGGCAAGTCGGTCGTCATCCAACTCACCAACACCAATGAAGCCGACCAGTCCCGCGCCCTGGCCAAGCTCGCGGGTCAGAACCTGAGCAAGGAACAGGAGAACGGCGAGGAAGAGATCGAAGAGTTCGACCTCACCCCCAGGGATCAGCTCCTCACCCTCTTGGACAATGCCTTCCCCATTTATCAGTATGAGGAGGTGTCGACGGTCAATGAGAATGGAGTCACCTCGAAATCGCTGCAACTGGTGTTGGATTCAAACGGTAATCCGGTCATCAACCAAGAGGCCTTGGCGATGAAGAACGAGCTGGTGGAGAAGATCAAAGGGATGAAGATCCCTGATTCTGCCTTGCAGATGCTGGTCAATCATTTCGGGCCGGATAAGATCTCCGAGGTCACTGGCCGGTCAAAGCGGGTCGTTATTGGAGAAAACGGCAAGATCACGGTTGAAAAGCGCTCGCCGGCGATCGTTGCCGCCGATGCCAAGGGGTTCAATGACGGCATGAAGCGGATTTTGGTCTTCTCTCAGGCCGGAGGCACCGGGTTCTCCTTCCACTCCGACAAGCGGTTCAAGAATCAAGAGCAGCGTGTCCACTACATTGTTCAGCCTGGCTGGTCGGCAGATAAGGCGGTCCAGGGTTTTGGCAGAACGCACCGGACCAACCAGAAACATGCCCCTGTCTATCGGCTGGTGGCCACTGACGTGCCTGCCCAGAAACGGTTCATCTCTTCAATCGCCCGCCGTCTTGAGCAACTCGGGGCCTTGACCTCCGGCCAGCGTGACACGGCAGGCGGATCGATCTTTAACGCCTCGGATAACCTTGAATCACGATATGCGGTACAGGCGGTGAATCAATTCTTCACCAATCTGGCGATGGGCAAGCGTGGCCAGATTGTCCCTGGCTATGATCTCTTCCCCGATGATCTGCTGGAACAGATGGGTTTGACCGGTGTCATCAATGCAGAGGACAACAGCCTCAACACCTCGAAGATCCCGCCGATCACACAGTTTTTAAACCGCATGCTCTCGCTGAGAGTCGATACCCAGAAGCAGGTCTTTGAGATCTTCTCTGACGAGATCGACAAGCAGGTTGCCTATGCCAAGCAGAATGGGACCTTTGACGATGGCCTTCAGACGATTCGCCATCGAGGGGCGATGGTCACCAACCGGGCCACGGTCTACGAGGACAAGAGCACCAATGTCAAGGCCGAGTATGTCGAAGTCAAGTATAAGACCGACAACCCATTCTATCAGTTCGATGATGTGGTCAACTATATCCGCAATAAACGAGAGGCGGGGTGGTTTAAGAACAAACGGTCGGGCCGGGTGTCGGCACTCTGGTCGGCAGGGACCAGGACCACCAAGGATGGTTCGATCGTGCCGGTGTATGGCTTTTATCGAACGAGTGGGATCTCCTTTGAAGCGGCGAGCGAGGTGAAGCCCGAGAGTTTTGAACGGCTTGAGGCTAATGAGGCGGCAAAATTGTGGGAGGAGGAGAACAAAGTCCGGCCTCAATTTGCAACCCACAAGATCAATTTGATCACCGGCGGTATTCTGCCGATCTGGAACCGCTTCAACAATGACCGGATCGATTCAGCGAGAATCCAGACCGACGACGGCCGGGTTTACATGGGCCGCGAGATCAAAAGTAAGGATCTTGAGGCGACCCTGGCCAACCTGAACGTGCAGAGTTCCGAGGCGATGATGCGCGGCCATGATCTGGTGCAGGCGGTTATTGACGGTGCCCGGGTAGTCATGTCCAACGGGGCTACCATTCACAAAGCCATGGTCTCCGGTGAGCGGCGCATAGAGTTAACCTTGAAGACCTACCCCAATCGTGCCCAAGAGTTGTTCCTGGCGCGGGCCGGGGTGATCACTGAGCGTATCCAATACCGGGATCGTTACTTTATCCCGAACAATGTGACTCCCGGTGGGGTGGTATTATCGGCGGTCATGAAGAGCTTCAATATTAACGCCACCAAGGTCGAGTACGGTAATGAGGATGGTGATGGCGTCAAGGCCAGCCGGGCTCATGTCGGTTGGTCAGGCTTGTTGCCAGAGGATATCTGGGGTGAACTTGGTAGGGGCCAGTATAACAACGTGGCATCCAGGCTTCGTGACTCGCGAGCTCTGCAGTTGGTGACCAACGAAGAAGAGTTGCCGCCATCGGCCGCACCGTTAATGAATGTCGAGGACCGGATTGTCGGGGCTTACGATTCGGGCAGTGACACCATGTACCTAGTTTCATCGGCCATTGAGTCGGGTCAGGCGGTAGCCGCCATGCTTCATGAGGGATTCCACCGGGCCAATGTCCGAGGGGATTTTGCCAAGGTGATCGAAGAACTGGGTCGCATGGAAAAAATGGCCCGGCGCGGGACAGGAGAGCTGCCGGACTGGTTCAGTGCCGCCATGGCAGCAGCTCAGGTGGATATCAATACGCCTCATTATCTGGAAGAGATTGGGGCCTATGCGGTCCAGCAGAATCCTAATGAGCAACCGCCATCAATCAAACGATGGGTGAATACTATGCTGGCCAAGGCCAAGGCCGCTTTGGTCCGCGTCTTTGGTCTCCGGGTCGGCAAGGTTGACATGAATCTGTTGCGAGAAATCGCAGCCACGGGGTTACGAGCTTCGCGGGTCCGATCTCAGTCGAGTGGAAACACCATTAAGCTCAGCCGTACCCGGGCCCTTCTCTCGCCCCAGGATGTTCTCGATACGATTTACGGCAAGGGCAAAGTGCAGGTAAAGGGAATTCCTGCGGAGAAGGTTGAAAAGATCGACAAGCATTTCGATAAGGACCTGGCCGACACTGCCAAAGGGATGATCGTGAGCAAGAGATATCGGCCAGACACGACTATTATTGCGCGGATATTCTCGACCATTGAACACTATGGTGACAAAATTCCTGCCTTCAAACGATATGTGGAGGCGGTATTGTCTCGTTCAGAGAGAAAACATGAGCTTGAGGTCCACATCCTGGGTGCCGATACCGAGGCGGATTTCATCAAGGTGCTTTCCGGGCTGGAGAAGGAGGACAAGAAGGCATATGACCGGGTCATGGCTTATCTGATTCGCTGTGACCGAAACGCCAAAGGTTTTCGGCTGGTGCGTGATAAGCAGAATAACACCTGGTCCGTTATCGACCCTGGCGGCAAGGCTGTTGAGACCGGTCTTGATGAGGACTCGGCGGTCTATCGGATGATCGACCTGGGAGTAGACTATGTTAGAGAGCAAGGGTTTTCTGAAAAGGAGGTCAATGCCTGGAAGGTCACCAGGGTTACGCTTAACCGGGGATTCGACATCATGGCGGCGCAGATGAGGAGGATCATCGAAGAGGCCAGAGACTCAGGGCAGGAAGAGCCGAAAGTTTCTATCCCGGTTGAGCCGAAACCGTGGGCCATAGTCAGCGAGAATAAGGACGTAGCCATCGCCTTGTTTGAGTCCCGGCAGGAGGCCATGTTGGTCTTGCAGGACATGAAGAAACATAAAGAGGCGACCGAGGCCTTGGCGATCATCCGGAGGAGTGGCGAGGAGATGGCCAAGGATCCGATCTCTGAAGATGTTTCACTGTCCACTCTGCTGGCAAAGATGGGAGATCTGCGAGGGACATACATGCCGCGTATCCGAGAGGCTGGGGGCGCGGTCTTGGTTGCCAAGAAGGAAGGGGCCAACCCGATCCGTGAGAATTTTGACGCCTTTCGGATCAAGCGGAACGCCAATGGCAGTCAGGAGGTAGTGGCCATCCCGTTCACGCCCTTGGCAAAACGAGCAAAAGAGTTGGCGGCCAATGGGTACAAGGTTGAGTTACGGAAGAACGAAAACCTGGGAGAGGATGTGTTCAGCGCAGCCCGCCTGGTCGCTTCAACCGAGGCGATCCTCAAGACTGCGGAAAAGAAGTCAACCGGACCGAAGACCGGTGACAACGAATACGACCGAGCGGTTCAGGAGATCAATAAAGGAATCAATATGGCCGTGGCGGATATATTTAAGGGGCGTGGGTTCCGTGGGGCCATGATCGCCAGGAAGGAGGCGTTTGGTGAACATGTCTGGATTGGTTATGAGGAGGATCTCTTGAAATCGGTGGTCCAGTATGCCAATTCCATGGCCGGTGGTATCGCTAAGCGTGATACGGCCCGGGATATGGTGCTTGCCATCACCGGGCGCGATATCCCTTGGAGCAGGTACAAGGCCGAACAACCAGGCGCTACGTTCAGCGACTATCTGGACATGGTGAATGAGAGGCGTATAGACCCGGCGACCCAGAAAAATGCCTACCATGACGTCATGCATCACATGGAGGAATTCCTGCGGAACGATGAGGCGGCGGATCGGATGTTTGGTATCCTGAAGGGCTTGACTGCCCTGAAGTTCATGGGCTTTAGGGTATCATCGGCGGCTGTAAATCTGACCAACATGGTCATGGCTGTGCCAGCTACCATGTCCGGGATTGGGAAGATACCCTATGTCAAAACCTGGAAGTTTATTCGGGATGCGGTAACCGCCTATGGTGCCTACCGGCTTGGACAAGGAATAGCCGAGGATCGAGAGGTATTTCACGAGATCTCTGAGAAGGGTTGGGATGAAGCGCAGTATAACCACGATGCTGCCAAGGTATTGCAATCCAAACTCGGACGCGGTTGGGACAAGTTCATGGCTGCCTCAATGGCGATGTTCGGGGCTACAGAGAAAGTTAACCGGGCGACCACAATCTTTGCGGCCTACAAGGGGATTCGTGCCACCAATAAGACTATGCTCCACGAGGAGGCCATGAGGTTGGCCAAGGAGGTATCTGACAAGGCGCATGGGGTCTACGGCAAGGAGACGCTGCCGTATTGGGCTCAAGGGAAAGGTCCGGGGCAAATGGCCTTGCGGTCGGCCTATACCTTTGGCAAGTTTTCGCACAACTACTTGTTGACCATGATCGACCTGGGCTTCGACAAAAAGGCAGTAGGATCCATGCTGCACATGCTGATTGCCCCTTCTCTTCTGGCCGGAGTCGGGGCCAATGCGATAACCCCGATAGTGGCCGCCTTGCTCAAGGCTCTTGGAGGCTGGGACGATCCAGAAGAGGAGTTGTACTCTTGGGCCGATAAGGAGTTTGGTGGTGGCGAGTGGATGAGAAGCGGACTCTTTGGCCTGGGCGGGGCCGGGGTAAACCTAAAGGCCTCTCTGGGGATTAATGTTGCGCAGCCACCATCGAGCCTCAAGGAATTGCTTGGTGCTCCGTTTGCTGTTATCACCGATGAAGTCCAAGGGGCCAGTATGATGGCCCATGGCGATGTGATGAAGGGGGTTGAAAAGATGTTGCCGACTGGGTTCGGCAATCCGCTCCGGGCCTATCGAGAGGGCACCGAAGGTGTAACAACCAGTGGCGGGGCACCAGTATTCTACGGCACCAAGCCGTTAAAGGGTACTGCAACTGATGCCGTGTTCCGGTTTTTCTCATTCAATCCGGCCAGGATGGCGGCGATTAAAGAGACGCAATGGTCAGAGAAGAAGATCGCCGGCCAATACTCAGATAAACGGCATGAAATTTACACCGCCTACCGTAGATTTTATATGCTGCCAGAAGAGGAGCAGAGTGCGGAGAGAATGGCTGAATTGGTCCTGATGGTGAGCGAATATAATGCCAGGGTTAAGAGTAAGGGATTGAGTTACATCAAGCCGATTTCGGGACGGGACGTTGCCATCAATATACGGAGGACGTTTAAGGCTCCCAAAAGGGAGATGTTGCGGGAGGTGAATGAGTAGATTAGGATTACACTTACAGTAATTTGGCCTTTGTGAACTCTAAGTTTCTGATTAACGAAACTGCTCAGCATATGAGATAAATTCATTGTGGGGGGTCCGAGCTACTGTCCATCTCCCCCCAAATCCAGTGGGCCTCGGCCGCTCATTTACATAAGTCAGCACAAGTCGTTTCTTTGCCCGTGAAACTCCAACAAAGAAAGCACATCGCTCTTCATCTATTTTCCCCCAAAAGGTCTGGTTCTCAATAGCTAGGATCACCACAGAATCAAATTCGAGGCCTTTGCTTTTGTGGATTGTCATAATTCGGACGGCGTGGTCGTCAGTCAACAAGGTGAGGGCTTTAATCACATCGGGCTCGGTAGCAATTAATTCGCAGAGTCGTTTTTGCGTCCCCTTAAGAATTTCTTCCAATCGCGCTCTCGACTCGTAATCAGCCGAAAGGGATGCCAATCTGTCCATGCCGAACTCGTTCAGAAATGTGATAGAGTGCGCCCACCAAGCATCGAAATTTTCACATGACAATTCTACCCCTACAACCTTTTTCCGCTCAACTTTTATGAAATGATGCCATTCATTTCTCTGCTTCGATTGATTTTGCTCGTCAATAATAGGGTCTGCCAATTGGGACATCAACCGAGAATATGCGTTAGGCTCACGGTCTCCGAAGAGCACGAGTAGATAGTCGACAATGAGTCGAGTAGCCGGCTCGGCGGATATGTCCTGGAGTTGTTGTTCGTTGCGGTATGGAATCCCCTGCATTTCTAACTCTTCCATAAGCAGTTCAGTATATTGTTCGGACTGTTTGGAGACTAATATAGCAATTTCAGAGTGGGGAACTTTTTCCACATCCACCCAATGGACAATTTGCGCAGCAAGCGATTCTGCTTCTTGCTGGCTGTTACTGAATGAGTGGATTTCAACTATCCCGTCATTTCCTTCTATAAGTTCATCGGGCATCACCGACCCAGCGTCTAGTACCTTTATGATTTCGTTCTGCATTCGCAAGAGCTTTGATTTTGAACGAAAGTTACGATACAAGTTCAAGGGAATTGCGCTGAAGTCGTTTGCAAAGGTGACAAAGATGCCTTCTAGCGCACCTGCCCAGCCCATAATCTTCTGTTTGGTGTCACCAACAGCAGTTAAGCGGGTATTTGTTTTCTGAAAAGCAAGCTTGATAAGTTCATACTGATTTTTTGTGCAATCCTGAAATTCGTCTAAAAAGACATCGCAATATGTTTGGCGGACAGCATTTCGTGCTATTAAGGAATTTTCTAGAATTTGTACCGCAAGAGGGATAATATCTAAAAAAGTAATTTGGCGGCGGGTTACTCTTTGCTCACCAATGGTGTAATCGGCATCAAGCGAATCGCGCCCGGTAAGCACTGGACGAAAACGATCAATGATACGTTTCGCGAAGGCATGAAAGGTATAACTATCAAATCGGGAAGAAAGTGATGAGCCGCAACGCTGCCTAACCCTTTCCTTCAGGTTACGACTTGCGTCAACCTTGAAGGAGATAGCCAAAATTCTCTTTGGATACCGGCAGAGGCCAGTACGCAGCAAGAAATCGGCACGCTGAGCAAGCATCTCTGTTTTTCCTGCCCCTGGCCCAGCTGTCAGGGCTTGACATTTTATCTGTTCCTTTGCCGCAGCCAGTGCATTGGGTTCAAGCGTCAGGCCATCCGCTGGGTGCCAAATTTCGGGCCGAATCACTCAGGTAGGCCCTCAAGCTTTACGATTACAGCATCAACAAGACGGTTAAAAGATGCGGGCATGTTGGCAACCAATTCATCGTCGCCGAGGCTGGCGAGAGCTTCCAAGTGGGCGGATGGTTTACTTCCCAGCTTGAAGGTTTTGTGATAGGAGGTGAAAAGCTGTTTTTCATCATCCGTATATAGGTTAAAGTTGTGGTAGCTGTCCCCAAGGACAGCTTTGACCTTATTTTCCCCAGGTATATTCAAATCATCGGAATCGATATTATAAGCGGTTGGGAATTTTTTCAGCAGCGCAAAATCCAAATCCATTGGCGAGGAAAAGAATACTCCCTGTGATTCAAGAAACGTTATCCAAACTCCATTGCCATCTTCATCAATGAGGTCATCGACATCGTTCCACTTGGGAAGAGAATCCAAATTAGCGTCATTCAGAGTACATCCCTTTGGTGGAAATTTGATTAATTGTCCTACTGCATATCGAATACGCCCCCAGCCTCCATTATGTCGTGCCAAGTCGAGATCCAATAAAGTGACAAATGGTATATCGAGTGCAGAGAGCAGACGCCAGAAATGGTTAACATGACGGCCACCCAGAGGGACAACGGAGACGGCAGCCTCGTCAGTGGCTAATCCCTTTGCCTTGAGAAGCCTTGGCAGGACTATCTCTTCGCTATCTCCTTCACCCAGCACGACCAGTCTTGAGAAATACAGCTCAGGAAACGCTTGAACAGCCTCTCTGACGAACTTGTGTGCCTCAGTCGATTTTTTTGGCATCACAATCGTGGATACCTTTGTCTGGCGCAAGCCGTCGAGACGCATATGGCGAATGCTCTCGGGTTTTACGCGCTTGAGCATAGACGGAGAGTGCGTGGCGATCAAAGCTTGGGCATCATCCTGCTTGCCAAGATCACGTAGTGCTTGAACAACTCGACCGAGGTAGTGAGGTGAGAGACTATTTTCAGGCTCCTCCATTGCAACCATTGTAAAAACTGCTGGTTTCAACTTTTCAACATCGAAGGAATCGTCTTCGGCTCTAAGTACAGCTCGTCCGATGCCTTGTATCGATAATACCAAGGATAAATAGAGCATGGATTTTTGACCGTCGCTCAGACGTGAAAAGTCAACTAGCTCCTCTCCGTGGGCAGGAGAAAAAGAGACTGACAAGTGCTTAAGCAATGCTTCGATCTCACTGCTGACGAAAGTAACTTGGGGGTCGGCAAAGAACGATCCTTTATGTAGGCTGTGCCATAGTTCGGAAAGTTTTATGCCAAGTGATTCCAGTGCATCATTACCAGCAAGTGAGTTGCTGATTTGCCCGGTGAGCTCTTTGATGGTAGCTCGTTCCGTCTGCCAGTTTACTGATCTGAGTGCCCGTCCAAGTAATGAATTTGCCGTGTACACGATATGGTCGGATGGATCGCGACGAGCTGGGAGGTAATGAACGTGGATGTTGTTTCTGTCCGACCGTGGAACAGGCTGTTTCGTCAAAGGTTGACCTTCGGCATCTACATCCAAAACGTAGCTCAATACGTCATCTATTTCCCCATCTGCATCAATTTTGGCATCCAGACGAAAACGGACACGGGGAACTCCATTAGCATCGTCCAGGCGCATATGGGCGAAGTTAGGAGGGATTGTCGCATACTCCCCGTCTGCTTCATTAAGTTCGGGGAAAACAAACTCGACTTCAAGCCAGAAGGTGCGTTCCTCTGGGGCCATTCCTGGCGTTTCCTTTAAGGGGACATGAAAATCTGATCGGTGAATTCGCCGAAGGCTCGGATCAAAAGCAAACAACCGGCATAATGCTTGAAGCACCGCCGTTTTGCCTGCACCGTTCGGGCCAATGAGAAAGGTCAAGTCGTCCAGCGTAATTTCGGCGATTCCAGTACCGAATGATTGGAAATTTGATATTCGTAATCGATAGAGTTTCATTTTGACGTATCCAATACGATCATGATTGTTAGTTCCTATTGAGGTTATCCGCTTGCCATTACCGGCATCTGAAAGGGGCACGACGAAGGCGCGACGCTTTCAGAGTTGCGTGACGACGGGTTGGGTGCTAGTTAAGAATTATTATATTCAATTTTCTCAATAATATTTGAGAGAAACAAATACAACCCAACTAAACCTTGCTTTGCTTCTGCTGATGAGACTTCAGCATGAACACCCTTAGATGCTATTTCATTGAGTTTCTTAGCGAATACCATAAGGTAGTCTAGCTCAGCTCGTATTAGTTCATTTGAAGTAGAAGAATTATACGTTTTTGAACAAAATTCATAAAGACGATTCAAATATTGTTCTTTCCCCATTTTCCTTGTTATTCCGTCAGAACACATAACCTCCCCTTTTTGGGGTGGGAAATAATAATCTGCTACAGAATTAATGGCTCTCCGAATAGAAGCAAGAAGTAGTGCATTGTCTTCTGGATTAGTAGAGCCCAATAGGATAGACGCTTTTTGTAATTTTCTAAATATTTCATCTGATCTGGAGGAAAAGTAGTTATTGACCTTATTCTGAACGTCACTCAAAAACAAATTAGGTTTTTCTTGTGTTTCAATCTGCTTCTCTATACGAGAGGCATAATTTAGGCACCGAGTCCTAATTCTTTCATTTATGGTAGTTATCCCAGATATTCTCAACCTTAACTTCGATTTTGTAAAATCATACCGATCAGTAAAGGCAGCAGCATCATATTCTCCCATGCCTTTGGGAATGTTTAAATCGGCTATCGTTTCTTTAAGATGAAATAATTCTTTTTGCATTTCGCCAACACCTAAAGCCAATACTGTTTCATCGGGCTCATCGGTAAGACTGTATAGTAGTGTTCTTTCTTCGACCCAGTGATCTAATGTTTTTTTCCATAAAAAATCTTGAGCTGCTTTTTTTAAATTTATTGTTTCGTCATAGAAAGTCTGAGCAAATTGTTTTTTGTTGGGATACAATTCCCTTAAAAAGATAATAGTGTTAAATATATCACCGATATTCCTGGATAAACGAACACACGCGAATGCCGCCTTGTCAACATCTCCATTTTCGATATGATCGAATATTCGATTTATTATTTCTTTATTATTTGCCATTAAATTTCCGTATTGACTTCTATTAAATCGTAGGCCAATCTTGACTGTTGTCGCCACAATGAAAAGCCAAGCATATGCTACCTGGCCATCTTGTTATAACTTAGGTATTTCCGGACATACAATCAAAGACCTTATCGCAATACTGTGGCGCTATCTTCCAATGTCCGAGTCCCTTTACATTTCGGAAAAGCAATACACCCCCAGAATTCTTTGCCGGCATTGTTGCCTTGCCGTGCGACCCGTTTCTTCATTTGCGATCCGCATTTAGGGCACATCGGAACAGCTGACTTTTTCGCCAATTCGGTTTCTGAAGCTGCCGGCAAAGGGTTTTTTCGAGCAACGTCTATCATCTTCTTGAGCTTGACCCCATCAATCAACTGAAGATTGAGGCCCTTTACAAATGATTGAGCCTCTCCGGTGTAAACGCCTGAGGTGACGAAGTACCCACCGGCCGCACCTCGGGATGTCATGACACCATAGAACTCTCGTACCGGCTGGACCCCGACCTTGTATGCCTTCCATTGTTTGCACTGCACCAGATGCGTTTCGTTATTCTGCCGAAGGACTAAATCAATCCCCCCATCAGGACCATTGCCTCCTTCCCGAGCAACCTGGAACCCTATGCGTGTATAGTATTCACCAACTAGTCTCTCGAAATCAGCCCAACTCATTTCATTCAGGGCGGCGACATCGGAGCGCGACTCAACTCTGGCATATACCTTTTTTTGTCTGATGGAGTTTATTCCGGAAATAAGAGCACCAGTGCCAAAAGCAAAAGGGAGAATGTATTGCCCGAACATGGCTAATACTGAGAGGAAACCTTTTGCTGCAGCATCACCCATTTGATTAAGATTCGTACCCAACGTTACCGGCCGGGAAGCGACTGTGTGCAATACCATATAGGATACAAAAGCCAACAATACCCCGCCCCACCAAGGGAGTTTGCTGGCGATATCAATCAAATCTTCAAAGGGACTGGTCTTCTTTCGTGCCATTATATGTACCTCACTCACTCCCACTCCGCATTCTTGAGCCCCAGGGAACGAGCATTCTCTGAAACCGCTCGTTTGATCTGATCAGATGCGCCACTTGCAAAATCCGCCTCGATTTCTAACCTAACCCTGATCTCGGCGTTGGGATCGCTGGCCAGTACGGTGATGATTTCCTCGGCTACTTCCAATAAACGCATCTTGGCTGTTGCTGCCGGGATTTCGGCCATACCGTGAAACGACTTTGCCTTTGGCGTTACAGGTTGGACTGGTGGAACAGGAGTCGTCCCAGTCATCGGCGTGACTGGCTGGATTGCTCCAGCAGTGCCTGAGTCGTTCATGGTAAGCCCACCAGAATCTGCAATCACAGTCGCTGCCGGCTTAGGACGATTGGCCTCCTCGTAAGCCTTGGCAGCCCCTGGCTCAATCAACAGCAACGTGTCGTCAAGTTGGACATTGCAGCCACCAAAGGCAAATCCATCAAACTTCCCTTCATGCTCTCCGTAAGCGGTGGCAAAGAAGTCCAAGCTGCCAGCCCCTTTGGCGATGGCCTGGGCCAGGACCTCACGGCTCTTTAATCGTGGCAGATAGAGATAGCGTAAGGTGTCCTCCCAAAATGCCATGGCCCCAACGCTTGTTCGTGCTGGCTTCCAGTAAAGCTCTTTTAGCTTGGTCCGTAGATGGATCGGTGACCAAGTGCCAATCACAAGCTCATTTTCTACGCATACCCGTTCGATCTCGTTGTTGAGCCCTGATCCGCTGGTGTTGAGTGGAAAGGCCTCTACCTCGATTGTTGGCTCTGTGGGTGTGTGTTGAACAGGGCAAAGCAACCACTTATAGCATTCGCGGGCCGACCGGGGCAGGACATCTTCGGCGGTTTGTTGTTCTTTCTCTGCCTGCTTTTTCTGCAACAGATCGATATTTAATCGCCCTTCCTTAACATCGTCAACAATCGAGCCCCAGGCCAACGCCACCCGGATCGCGTCACGCAGTCGTCCTATTGCCCCTTGGTCAGGGGCCAGGAAAATAAGACGGTTGCCTCGATAGCGGGGCTTGTTGCCGTTCATACGCACTGTTTCCAGAACAGTGTCAAAGGCTATGCGTGTATCTTGGCGGAGGTAGAACTGCTCTGGATCGAGGATTACCAGACGGAGCGCGCTATCGTCCGGGACGTCGGGATGTGGTGTAAAGACGTGGATGCCGTCAAAAAAGGCAAGGCCTGCCGTGACCTTCTTCATGACAGCGGCCAACTTCACACGGACATCACTCCTTTCGTCAAACCGCTTCTTTCTGTCCTCCATCTCACGTCGTAGGTTGGCGCGGGTATCAAACCAGTAGCGGGTCGTGTCATTTGCCTTATCCCCGGAACTGTTCAGGTAATGAAGTCGGTCAGCCAAGCGACCCAGGGCATCGACGTAGGTCGAGGCGGTTTGGCCTGGTTGGAGACAGCCAATCAGCACACGGGCACGATCGAGCCCACGGCTTGTGGCCTTGGTTGAAACCGAGGATGGCGCGCTACCTAAGAATATGGTCCGGGCAACTCGGCGTGCGGCATTCACCGCACCGAAACGGGGCTCTTTGTTTTCCAGTTCTGTAGTCTCGGCCCGTTCGCCATCAATGTCCTTTTCCACGACTGGGTCCCAGCCGCCCGGCAGGTAATAGGTCAATTCGTTGCGACTGCCGCTGTCGTAGAGTGGCAGGCTGCCCGGCATGATCATCAAATCCTTGTTGTCATCTTTCCATAGCCGGAAGATGACCTTGGCCATCAGCTTTAAGACGCCACGGGTCCGCTGAAAGCCATCAATTGTCGTCCAGTCTTCATACAAACGGTCGAAGACTTCGGGATGAATTGGATAGGCCTGTAAGAGACGGTCGAAATAACGGGCCTCCTGGACCTCGCCTGGAAGTTTTGCCCCTTCGGCGATGTAGGCGTCAGCAAAGGCACGGCAGACAGCCTCACGACCCTTCACATCCTTAACATCATCGAACAGGCGTCTTCTCACAATCTCGAAGGCCTCTTCCGTTGCTACTGGTTTCCATAGGGCTTGGACTCGGCCAAAGGTCTTTTCCAAGGCACGAAGTGCCGCCACTCCACGTTGGCTACCTGCCTCTACCTCAGATTCAGGGAGGGAACCGAGCAGGATGGCATTGGGGACCTGTTTGATTGCCTCAGTGAGCGCCTGGATAAAGGAGAGATTGCTGTCATAGCTGCCGCCTGAAAGCGGCTGGCCATCTTGGAACTGACGGACATAGGCTACTAATTCGTCGATTAGAACAACACATGGTGCATAGCGGGCAAGCAAGGCCTTGAGAACCTCCTTGCCAGGCGAGGTGCCGTTTGAATCTGCCTCCCGGACCAAGGCGAAGGCCTCGTCACCGCCCAGTTGCCAGGCCAGTTCACCCCACAAGGTCTTGACCGTCTGTGAACCGTGGTGCCAGGGTTGGCCTGGGGCATGTTCGTTGCCGTCCAATACTGCCACCCTGGCCTTGGGAGCATCCATAAGTCCGGCCTGGTCGATCAGTGCCGGGATGCCGGGCATATCTGCCAGGGGGCACTCGCGGGTGGCGAGGTGATAGACCGCTAGCATGGTGTGGGTCTTGCCGCCGCCAAAGGCAGTCTGCAGCTGAATGACGGGCTCGCCACCATTACCGTTTAGACGATGGGCAACCTGAGTCAGCAAGAGCCGCATACCCTCGGTGATGAAGGTACGTTGAAAGAAGGCGGCAGCGTCCTGATATTCACGTGTTGCCGTGCCGGTTCGCACCGCTGTAATATCAGCGGCGAATTCGGATTGCTGGAATGTGCCCTCCAGGACATCGGGATGGGGCACGGCGATCTCACGCCAAGGTTTCATATAGTTACTCCT
>VMSU01000057.1 GCA_013792005.1 Desulfobulbaceae bacterium | reverse complement strand
CCCGATTGCGTCTTACTCAGCTCACGTTTGAGTATTGTCAAGAGAGCGCCTGTCTGAAGGGGAGAATTCCTTCTGTGACCCTGTCCTACTCTCTTGCCGGGATATTGCCGTGGCGCGGGCTCTCTTCGCTGATGCCACAATTCTCCATCGCCATTGATTCGCCAGCGATTACCGGCGTCCTTCCCACGAGTGATTCTTCTTCTGAAAATTTGGAGCTCCCTGGCCTGCCGATTCTTCCGGCCCTTCGGGTGAATAATGGTTCTCTTGATATCACTGCCTCAGATGGGGTCATGGTCAGTGGCCGAGGCATTGCTCTGGTGGCGCCGCTGCATCTGCCGTTAAGCCGGGTTCCCTATGAACTGACACTTAACGCGGAGCAACTGGTTGTGGCTGGCGCCGGGTTGCCCCGGCAGGAAGGGGCGGTCGCCCTTTCGCTTCGCTATCGTCGTGGACGCCTTGAGGTGCCAAAGGTCTCTTTTGCCGGGAAAACGCTGCTTAAAGATGGCTTGTTGGAGACCGATGCCCAGGGTCTGCGTTTTGCGACAGAGCTGTATCTTCTCCAGAGCAGAGGGCGGGTGCAGGGAAGTATCGAGCATCAGCAGGCCAAGGTTTCATTTCATCTGGCAGAGGGGGATGTTGAGGAGCTTGCCGAGGCGGCTGGGGTTATGCCGCCGCTCAGTGGGCAGCTTACTGCCGATGGCGAGATGACGATGGCTATCGGTCATCCGGAAACCCTGGCCGGTTCTGTTACGGCATCGCTCAGGAACGGCTCCTGGGAGGGGGTTGTTATTGATCATTTCGAGGTTAAGGCCCGGGCTGATGACCAGAAGGCCTTTGTCGATAGCTTGAGTCTCTCGATTAACGGCAGTAAGATTACCTTGAGTGACGGGGAGACCATTATTCCGGAGGCTGGCGTGAAATCGTGGCTTGAGCAGCTTGCATTGAGCCGTGCCAAGGCCCAGGTGCTGATGGTGGATATTGAGACCTTGCCGCCATCATGGTCTGCCCCAATTCTTGATCATTGGCAGGCGCTTGGTCTGGAGAGAGTGTCGGCGGAGGTGACTCTTGACGCTAATCAGCTTCGGGTGGTCCAGGCACAGGTTGCCGGTTTGTCCGGTCAGCTTAGCCTGAAAGATGGTTTACTCGACCTGTCGGCTGATACGAGCGATTGGATGGCAGTTCCTTGGTCGGCTCAGTGGCAGGCCGATTTGAGCGATTCGGCGGTTGTGCACTATTTTTGGGAGGATTGGCCGGCTACCGGTGGAACGGTTACTGGCAAGGGCGAGTTTGCCGGGACGTTGTCTGATCCCCATCTGCCGTGCCGAGTGACAATTACTGGCGCGTCCCTGCTCGGTGTCTCCCTGGCCAAGGTCTCGGGGGAACTTGCGTGGACCAAGGATCGTCTGGAGCTTGATGTCCTGGCCGAGAACAGAGAGCGGGACCGGCTTACCTGGCAGGGAACAATTGATCTGGATCAGGGCGGCCTGCTGGCGACTAAGGTATCTGCTATCATTGCTGAATTGAAGGAGTATCTGCCCAGAGATCGTACCCGTGATTTTCAGTTGAGCGGACCGTTTACCGGGACAGCATCCTTGGCCGGGGAGTTTTCGCAATTAAAGGGCAAGATCACGGCCTCGGGAGACTGGGTGATAGACGGCGTGCGGGTGGCCGGGGCGGAGGTGAATCTTGACTTAGCTCCGGACGGATGGTTTGTCCGGCATCTGACAGGGCGCATCAACGATGCCTTGGATGTCGATGCAGTTGGTAGGGTGACGCCTGCTGCCGGGTGGCGGTCGTTCAAGATCGGCCTTGATGCTCTCAATCTCTCTTATCTTGGACAGGATCTCACTTTAAAGCGACCGGGAAGCGTGACGCTGTCGACGGATATGATCGCTGTGGGGACACCTGTTGAGTTGTCCGGGGAAGTGGGGGCCTTCCGGTTGAGTGGCGCTCTGGGCGGCAAGGGGGGATTGTCCTTAGTCGGGGAGAGGGTTCGTGATACCGGATTGGTGAGCCAGTTGTGGGGCAAGGATGTCGGATTCGAGCGGATGGATTTCACTGTGGGGCTTAGCGGCAGCGTGTCACAGCCTGAGTGGCGCTGGCAGGGCACCATTCTGGAACTTACCTCCGCTGGCGCGCCCTTGGCCCTCTCCGGACGTTTTGATCTCTCGCTTAACCAGCAAGGGGTGTGGATTCGGCAGTGCGAATTAGGTGATAATGGCCAGGCGGTGACCCTCACCGGCCGGTTGCCTTTGGCTCTGGGTAAGGACGGTCTATCCCTGTTGTCTCACCCCTTAAGTTTGAATGGCCAAGTTGTGATGCCCGAAGCCGGGTTCCTCCCTCGGTTGTTTCCGGAATGGCTCGCTGAAAGCGGAGCGGTCAAAGCGGAACTTACTCTTGGCGGGACCTGGGATCATCCCCATGGGCAGATTCAGTTTGATGCCAGCGGAGTAAAGCCGGGATCCCGTTTGCACGTGGCGCCTCCTGGGCCATTTACCGTTCATGGGCTGATTTCCGTGGAAGAGGATCGCTTGGCGCTCTCGATTCTTGAGCTGACATCATCAAGGCTTTCGGTGAAAACCAGCGGCGCTATCAGTCAACTGCCTTTGGCAGGCCTGATTGGTCTTCAGCAAGGAGAGCAATCCCGGGGACAGATTACTCTCTCCGGGAGTTATTCGATTGCAGATTTTCGGTGGTTGGTCCCCAAGATGTCTGGTGTGCGGCGGATAGGCGGGAGTGTTTCCGGATCTTTTGCTGTGGAAGGTCCGCTCACTCAACCCGAGGTACGGGTGGATCTTGCCCTTAAGGACGGGGCGGTCAGGGGGACGGATAGCCTGTTGGTGGCCCGTGGCATAAGTCTTCAGGCCTTACTGGAGCATGATCAGCTGACTATTGTAAGTCTCACAGGAACGTTGGGTGGGGCTCAGGTCCAGGGGGCAGGAACGATTAAGGGTGTCTCGTCGTCAGCCCCGGAGTTGGATGTGCGCATGACCGGCAAGGATCTTCTGCTGTATCGGGCAGAGGGGGTGAAAGTCCGTGCTAATAGCAGTCTTGTCCTTGGTGGAACACTCAAGGCGCCGCAACTGAGCGGGGAAGTGCTGCTGACCGACAGTCGGGTTACCAAGAAAGTCAATTGGCTCTCCTTGTTCAAACCAGGGACGCGTGCCGGTGGCAACGAGGCCATCACTTTATTTTCGTTTGCAGACCCGCCGCTGAAGGATACCCGGCTCAATGTTCGGATTAAAGGGGCGCAGCCTTTGGTGATCTCAAACAATGTTTTCAAAGGGGAACTCCGCCCGGACTTGATCCTGGGCGGCACCGGAGAATTGCCGTATCTGAGTGGGGTGATCTATGCCGACAGTGGTCGGGTCACGCTTCCGTCCGGGCGGCTTGATGTGGAAAGGGGGTTGATCCGTTTTAGTGATGACGCGCCTGATCGTCCTACGCTCGAGGTGCAGACCAGCGGCCGGATGATGGGCTATGACATCACAGCTCAGGTCAAGGGAGTGTACGACGAGCCGGAAGTGACCCTCTCCTCGTCCCCTCCGTTGTCCAGCGAGGATTTGTTGATGCTGCTCCTTGCCGGTCGGCCGCCGGTTACCGGCGGTTCCGGTGGCGGCATGTCATCTGTTGCAGTCTATTTCGGACGTGGGTTGCTGTCCAGGTTGCTTTCAGGTGAAGATGATGATGAGTTTGTACTTCTTGAGCGGTTGGAGGTGGATGTCGGGCGGGCCATTAGTTTACAGGGGGAACCGACGGTGGATGCTCGTTTCAAATTGGCTGACATGGATTGGAAGCAAGACGCGACCATCTATCTGACAGGGGAAAAAGATGTCTGGGATTATTATAATGCCGGGCTCCGTGTAATGTTCCGGTTCCGTTGAAGCTGATCAGTAAAAGACTATGATGAAGGATAAAAAATGTAGGGTGTGCACCTGCTGTTGGTGCGCACCAAAGACAGGTGCACACCCTACGCATTATGATGAAAGATAAAAAATGTAGGGTGGATAAGCGCAGCGCATCCACCGGTTGTTGAGCTATCAAGGGAATTTCAAGCAGATACCATGGCGCTACTGGGAAAACATATGGGAGGGTTGCTGACGGTCTGCCTGATGGCGATGACCGTGGTGGTTCTACCTTTGCCCGCGGCTGGATTTGGCTCCGGGGGGCTGCTAGCTATGCTGCAGGGCGCATCTTCAGCAGAAAACAAGCAGCCGGGGTGGGATATCGTTGTATCCGGGAATCAGACATTGGAGACAGAAAGTCTGCTGGCAGCGGCCCGGGAGGAGCTTAATACCTTTGTCCATCAAGGGTATGCCGCGAGTGCCATTGACGATGCCGCCTTCGTGATTGAGACACAGTATCGTCATGAGGGGTATGCCACAGCGATTGTCGATTACGAGATCAAAGAGCAGTCTCGCCAGGTAGTGTTTCGTGTCCAGGAAGGACCGCGAACCGTATTGAAGGATATTGTCTTTGTTGGCAATCAGGGCTTGGGCCGGGAGAGGTTGCTTGCCCTGGATCCTGTGGTCGATGCCGAGATCAAAGGGCAGCGGACTTTTCCTTATGTCGCTGCTACTATGTCCTCTTTGGCCGACAGCATTAAAAGTCTCTATCTGGCGGAGGGGTATCTGCAGGTTAAGATCAAGGCATTGGAGCCTGGCCCGATGGAGGGTAGGCCTGACGACATGGTGGCCTCAATCGCTGTCGAGGAGGGGCCGCGTTTTACCCTCAAAGATGTGACGGTCCATGGTGACGTGCCCGGTGACTTGGGCGATGCAGTCTCTGAGATTGTCAAGGCCATGGAGGGACATGTTTATCAGCGCAGGCAGAGACTGGTATTAAGGACCAAGCTGCGAGATGCCTATGCCAATGCCGGGTATGCCGATGTCGCGGTTTCGGTTCAGGAGACGATTGCTGAATCGCAAGGCTTGATCCACCTTGAAGCTATGGTTGAGAGTGGTCTCAAGGTGATAGTGGATGAGATCCGGGTTGACGGCAACGAGCGGACCAACTCAGACTTTATCCTCAGCCGTTTGAATTTCGAGCCAGGTGCACAATATCGGCAAGACGATAAACGCGAAGGATTTGGCAGTCTCTATGGGACCGGACTCTTTTCCAATGTCGAACTCAGGCTGGTGGACGGGGCGGTTCCTGGCCACAAAACGGTTGAGATTGAGGTGGAGGAGCGCAAGGCGCGGGAGTTGTATCTTGAACCGGGGTGGGGGTCTTACGAGTTGTTACGATTGAAGGCGGGATATAAGGATCGTAATATCTTTGGTACCGGACGGATTTTCCGTGTTGACTCGTTGTTTTCAACCAAAGGGCGAAGCCTTGAATTTGGGGTGAGCGATCCTTGGTTTCTGGGGACCGATATCACCTTGGGCCTGCCCTTTCATTACCGTTTCCGTACCGAACCGGCATTTACCATGGAAAGCAGTGGCGTCGATGTCTATCTGCAAAAGATTATCCATAAGAACGTCACCGTCAATGTGGGGTATCTATATAGCAAGGAAGTGGTGAGCGATATCTTGCCCGATGTTGACCTTGAGGGGTTGCCGACAAACTATAATACCGCAGCGCTCTCTTTTCAGTTGACCAGGGACACCCGCGACGATCTGTTTTTCCCGTCTCAGGGATACCGGGGGAATGTCTCTCTGGCCTTGGCTCGGCCTGAGTTTGGCGGCACGATTGCCTATAATCGCCTGGTGACCGGGGTGCGTTATTTTTACCCCCTCTCCAAGGAGTCAATCCTTGGCGTTAGGTTCAGGACCGGCATGATTCTGCCCACGGCTGATCAGCAGTCTATTCCGGTTGCCGAGCGGTTTTTCAATGGCGGAGAGAGTTCTGTGCGGAGCTTTCAGGCCTCAAAGCTTGGTCCGGTGGATGATAGCGGTGACCCCTTGGGCGGAACCGCGTATTCGGTTTATACGGTGGAGTGGCGGAAAAAACTGACTGATGACTTGGGATGGTCGATTTTTTGGGATATGGGCAACGTCTCCCCTAATCGGACCAGGGTCGACGGTTCCTCACCTCTGGCTTCCGACGCTGATAATCTGATTAGCGCCACCTGGAACGATTATTTCACTGATTTTCGCAGCGGCGTGGGGACTGGTCTTCAGTACATGCTGCCCGTGGGACCAGCCCGTTTGGATTGGGCCTTTAACCCCTCACCGGATGAGGAGCGCAACGAAGAAGATTACGTTATCCATTTTAGTATTGGTATGGCCTTTTAGGGCGGGATTTCTCCATGAATGAAGGGTGGATAAGCGCAGCGCATCCACCACCACTCCCTGAAATGACAAGAATCTTGAATGGACCTGCCGATCCGGGTATAATGCCCAACCATCTGCCGCTGGCACAAACCAGCGTCGTAACAGAACAACAGTAAGGACAGACGATGATTGCGACCAACAAGGATAAACTTATTTGCCAATCGGTGATTGGCGAAATCACCTCGCCGTCAGTCGGCATTAACCCTTACCGGGTATCCCCGGACGGGGTGCCGGAGATCTACCCCGGAGTCGGCGGGATTACTTACAATCTGCGGATTGGAGATCTGGCTGGGGGCTGGTTTGCCGATCACGTCGAGCCAGGTGTCAGCATTAGTAACTTTAAGGATGTCGGTGGACAACCAGGGCCTAACCGTGCCTTGAACATCTTCTCCTGTGCCGGTAACGTGGCCACCGTGGTTTCTGGCGATGCCAAAGGGAAAACCGGTCGCGTCACAGGCAAGCATGGCGGCATCGAGCATGTATTGATCGACTTTGAGCCCGAGGTGCTGGAGCAATTGGTGATTGGTGACAAGATCCAGGTCAAGGCTCGTGGCTGCGGCTTGCAGGCGGTAGATTTTCCAGAGATCCGGGTGATGAACCTTGATCCCGCCCTGTTCGAGCTGATGAAACTCAAAAAGACCAAGGATGGTCGGCTGGAGGTCCCGGTGACCCACATGGTTCCGGCGCGAATCATGGGCTCGGGCATCGGTTCCAGTCACAGCCACAGTGGTGATTACGACATTCAGCTCTTTGATGGACCGACTGTTGCCGAGTACGGGCTTGACGATCTGCGCCTGGGTGATGTGGTGGCGATTGCCGATGCCGATGCCTCTTATGGTCGTATCTACAAGACCGGCGGGGTGGTGATCGCCATCATTGTTCACTCCGATTGCGTGCTTGCCGGTCACGGTCCCGGCGCCATGGTGGTGATGAGTTCCAAGGATGGCCGCATTGTTCCGAAGATCGAGGCCAAGGCCAATCTGCGGCACTATTTCGCTAAGCTCTGTTAGCCTGAGCAGCCAACACTTTCACTTCGGCTCCAGGGAACGATTATCGCGAGACTGTTCCCTGAGCGAAGCCGAAGGGCTCAGGATCAAAAGACATTTCGGTAAACGGGCCAATAAAACGGTTGAAAATTGTTTAGAGCCACTTTAATAAATTAATAACTGCTCAGCTCGAGCCCCAAAACTTACTATCTCCCCCCGAACATTTACATAAATTAAACTACGAGAGCTCCATGCAACAGGATAAACAGCGTTTAAAAGAAATACTTCTTCAGAAGTCATACCGCAAAGGCACCTTCAAACTGACTTCCGGCCGCGAATCAGATTTTTATGTCGATGGCAAACAGACCACCCTCGATGCCGAGGGCGGGTATCTATGCGGTAAGCTGATTTTTGAAGCTATCCGCAATAACTCCGAGAAAATCGGCGCTGTGGGCGGCATGACCCTCGGCGCTGATCCCTTGGTTACCGCAGCCTCCCTGGTAAGCTTCCTGGAGAAGGCCCCAATCCCTGCCTTCATTGTCCGTAAGGAGACGAAAAAGCACGGCACCGAGGCCTATATCGAGGGTCAGAGTAATATTCCGGCAGGCGCTACGGTTGCTCTGCTGGAAGACGTAGTCACCACCGGTGGCACCCTGATCAAGGTTATCGAGCGGGTTGAAAACCAAGGGTACAAGGTTGGCATGGTGATTACCGTGGTCGATCGCCAGGAGGGCGGTGAAGAGACTCTGGCAGCAGCCGGTTATCCGCTGACCGCGATCTTTACTCGCGCCGAACTGTTAGGTGAATAGTGATGCAATGTAAAAAATGCCCGGGTACCCTCGAGGTGGTTCGCTCCTGTAGGAGGATTCGGTTGCGCTGTCGGCAGTGTGCTCACGAGTTCCAGATTCATGAGGTTGCTGATCGTTTAGATGAAGAGACTGAGGAGATCCTGGCCCGGTATACAGTGCTGATCTACGATTGATAGTCGTGTCGATATGTGCAGACTTTTACCTGTCGTCACCGTCGTCTGATGGGTTAGGCCGCCTACCTGTAACCCACGCTACTGCCTTCTTTCAGTAGTCTCTACCACCTAATAAATTTATCTCACATCACAGTACAGGAGAAAGGAATGAGCAAGAACGATGTTGATCTGCCCAAGGTGACTCCGACAAACACCAAGAAGGAAATACTTGATGCCTATAATCAATTGCTTGGGCAGCTTGAATCGCGAGCCAGTCAGGAGTTGAGGCCGGAAAAGGAGAAGGAGGTTCGGAGGGTCCAGGAGGCGGTGACTGTGGCTGAAGATATTGCCGCGGCTAATGTTGGGGACAAGGTGGCCACCCTGAAGAGTACGGTTAATGCCGCGCTTGCCGACATAGCCGCCCGGATTGATGAGCAGGTCAGCGGCTATCGTCGGGTAAAAGAGGCTATCGTTGCCAAGGAAAAAGAGTTGGCCGATATTTTTGAAATCGAACGGGCAGCCCACTCTCTGGCCGCCTTGCTTGAGGCACAGAAGCAGAAACGCGAGGCCTTCGAGCAGCAGATGGCGGAGCGGCGGGATGCGTTGGAGCAGGAGATCGCCAGCACCCGAGCCGCTTGGGACAAGGAATCGACCGAACACAAGGCCAAAACCAAGGAGCAGCAGGATCAGGCCGAGAAGCTTCGTCGTCGCGAACTGGAAGAGTATGAGTATGTCCTGAAGCGGGAACGGGAACTGAAAACCAATGCTTTGAAGGATGAAACCGACCGTCTGGCAAGGGATCTGGCCCAGAAGAAGGAAGAGTTCGAGAAAAAGGTCCAGGCTAAGGAGTCTGAACTGAAGGAGCGGGAAGCTGAGGTTGCGCAGGCGGAAAAGCGGTTGGTCAGCCTTGAAGTGCAGGTTGATAAATTCCCCAAGGAACTTGATGAGGCCGTTAAGAAAGCGGTCAAGGAAACCACGGAGCGGCTCTCCTCCGATGCCGCCCGGAGTGAAGAGTTGTTGCGCAAGACCTATGAAGGGGAGAAAAATGTGCTTGCCGCTCGGATAGAGGCTTTTGAACGGCAGGTGACAGAGCAGAAGAAGCAGATTGATCAGTTCTCCTCCCAGATTGAGAAGGCCTATGGTAAGGTTCAGGATATCGCCATCAAGGCTGTTTCCAGCCAGAGGGAGCGGTGTCAGGGAGATCAGCTGAGCAAAGGTGTCAGCCAGGATAGTGGCAATTGATGAACTCCTTGGAGTGCGGTGACATGGCAAAGACCACCACATTGGCTCTGCGCCCTTTTCTTGAGACCGTTGAAGCCCTGTGTCGTTCCATGAGCCAGGAAAAATTGGTGGCCATGTTACTCGCTTGGGCCACGGACATTCCTGCGTCAGATCGAGCCGCTTTTCTGGCCCAAATTAGAAAAGGTGAATCGAAACCAAAAGCCGTACCGGTTGCTGAGCCCGGATATGTTCAGCAATTTTTGAAAGAGATCGAGGAACTGGAGCGTGATATTTGTCAACGGGTCGAATCCATCGAGGATGGTTCTTTCTGGGACGATTACCATGGCGATGAGGGGTATGGCTATGACGAAGATGCTGATCCGCTTTCTCGTGAACATAAGGAAGAGTTGGTCAGCTGTTTTGCTGAAGCAGATCGCATCTTCCTGCATGGTTCTCGCAGCGATGCGCGAACGGTCTATGGCCGGCTGTTTCAGGCGGTAAAGACCGCCGCGGGTTATGACGGCGGGTGGATCGATATCGATGTTGACCTCCGGGAGTCACGGGCTCGCTACTGTCGATGTGTCTATGAACTGACTACTTCCGAGGAACGACTGTCCGCCATGCTGGAGGCGATGGAGGTCGAGGCTCAGGGACGTCTTTTTGCGGAGGGGAGTCCCCGTGATTATCCTACGCTGCATGATGTGATCGATGCTCAATCTGGTCAATTGCCTGATTTTGATGATTTTTTGTCGCAATGGACAAAGGCGCTTGCTGCTAAAGGATTTATGAGCCCAAGGTTGGCAGGGCTTCGTCTGGAAGCAGCTGCAATAGCTGGTGGTATTGAGGCGCTTGCTGCCCTGGCCAGGCAGTGGCGGGACAAGCAGCCTCTCGCCTACCTTTATTGGTGTCGGCAACTAAGTGAGGGTGGCGACTGGTCGGCCTTGATGTCTGCGGCTCGCGAGGCACTTGAGGCCCTTCCAGCAGGTCAGGATCGGAGCAATGTAGCCAATTTTCTGATTGAGGCCGGTGAGCATTGTCAGGATGCAATGGCAATTTTGGAGGGGAAGCGGCAACGTTTCGCCTCTATGCCCGCGAGCCTTGCCCTGTTGGCCTTGGTGGGTGAGGCGGAACGCCAAGAGGTGCGTGAACAGGAGCTTGACTGGGCTGTGTCCGTTTTGAATAGACAGCGGCAGCAAGCGATGTTTGATGAAAATTTGTTCGCCTTGACCTTGCTCATGGCTGGTAGAATTGAGGATGCCTTTGTCCTGGCGCAAAAGGCAAAACCAGTGGGCTGGTCATCAGGGTCACCGGCTGCTGTGATGTGCGCGGCAGTATTGTTTCTGATTGGCCGTGGCCGCGAAACGGGGTTGATCGATTCACTGTTCAAGAGTTATACCGAGGGCTGCGGGATTTTCTTCCATGATTCGGTCCGGGAGGGGGAAAGTATTCCGGACATGGATCAAGAAGTCAGGAAGGGGCTGGCGTTGATTTCGCTCGAGGCAGAGCAGTTGGCCCGGTACTTTAGCTGGGCACAAAGTATCAGTGAAAAACGGGTCAACCATATTGTTTCCAACAAACATCGTAATGCCTACGACCGCGCCGCCCATATCCTGTGCGCCTTGGCCGAGGCCCACTGGATTCATTCCGGTCGGCAGGAGGCGGAAAGCCTGCTGCGTGAGTATTATCAGAACCGCTATAACCGTTATCCAGCCTTTCGCAAGGAGTTGAAGGAGATACTTGGTAAATCATCCTTGTTGCGGGGCGTGAAATTATGAGGGGCTAGGAGAGTGTCTGTTCGACGTTAAACAAACGGTTTCTTCGGCATTTCCTGTTTCCGGGGGCTTTAAACTTCAGGTTAATCAATCTGGGGTGTTCAATTCTGGCACCGCCTTTTTAGTTGAAATAATAAGGGATAAACTGTAGCTGGTACTAATGACCGGTTACGAACGAATCAATTGGCTTTATGAACGTCTGAAACGCAAGGCCTTCCCTTGCCGAAAGCAATTTCTCGATTGCTTCGAGGTCTCGCCTAGTACTTTCAAGCGAGACCTCGCCTTCCTCCGTGACCGCCTTGGCGCTCATATTGAGTATGATCCCCGCCGCCAAGGCTATTTCCTTACCGATACCGATTTTGAACTTCCTTCCTTCTGGTTTAATCGCAGCCACCTCCTGATTTTGGCCGGTGTCTGCCGTCAGCTTGAACTTTTCGTCCTCTCTCCCCGTCTCACTGAATTACGCTCCCGACTCATGGCCATGCTTACTCCAGGCCAAGATCAGCCGTTGGTCAATATTTTCTCCTTTGAAACCGTGGGCTGCGCCACCTGCGATAACGCCAACTTTGATACTATGGCCGAGGCCATGCTGATAGGACGTGTGGTGGTCTTCACCTATCGCTCCGGCGGCAACGGTACAATTACCAGCCGTGAGGTCGAACCCTATCGTCTGCACAACTACATGGGCGCTTGGTACCTGATCGGTTATTGCCGGGAACGCCAAGCCCCCCGCAGTTTTCAACTCAGCCGGATCTTAGAATTGGAGGTCTTGGCGGAACGGGTAGGACACCATCGTTTTTCGGTGGATGACTATCTTGCCGCTGCTTTCGGCATTTTCAAAGGTGAGGCACGGGAGACAGTGGTTCTCCACTTTTCCCCGACCATGGCAAGATTCGTCAGTAATGAGTTCTGGCACGGTGATCAGGTGATGGAACCTCTGCCGGATGGGGGCTTGCGCCTCTCCCTGCCGGTGGCAAACCTTACAGAAATCCGGATGAAGGTCTTGCAATACGGCAGTGAAGTGGAGGTTGTCGCCCCGGATGAACTGCGGGAGCAGGTGGCAGCCGAAGCGGCGCGGGTGGTGGAGTTGTATGGTCGAAAAAAATAAGGCGATTGAGAAAAAAGTTGGGGGTGGGTCACTATGTGAGCTAGTGGGTGTGTTAGGGTGAAAACGAAAGCGTGAAAAATCTATGTTCTTTATGCAGGTGATTATGTACTGATTTGTGAACCAGATTGTTTTTTTCGTTCATATACCACACATATTGTTTGGTTTGAAGAGTATTTGTACCAGCAGGCGGTGGTTGTTTTTAGATCGAGGTATCATGATGGAAATTTTATCTACTCAATTTGTTGCTCGATATCGTAAATTAGATGGGACTCCTCAGAGTGTGGATGAACACCTTCTTGGTGTTGCTGATTTAGCCTCGGTATTTGCCGGTAAGATAGGCTTGTCCGTATTCGGTGAGCTGATGGGGGCGCTTCATGATCTTGGCAAATATTCTAAGTCCTTTCAGTCATATATTAAATCGGCGGAGGGGAGGATTAAACCTGACGACGAGGAATATGTTGTCGCAGATGAAATGCGCGGCAAAATCGATCATTCTTCTGCCGGGGCGCAGTACATATTTAAGCATCGGGGACAAGTTCCAATCCGGCAGATTGCCTCAGATATTATGGCGCTTTGTATTGCATCCCATCATTCACGCTCAGGGGTAATTGATAGCCTTTCGCCGGATGGCACTGATTTATTCCATAAAAGAATGATGAAGCCGAAGGAGCAGACCCATCTTGATGAAGTTGAACAACTGTTGGATGAACATGTTCGCCTCATAGTGGAAAAATGTATAGCCTCTAATGAGTTGGAAAGTCAGCTTTCAGCAAGGATTAAATTGTTGTGGGGTTCTGGTGATTCGTTAGAGGTCAGGCAATTCCTGCTTGGGTTTTTGACCAGATTTCTGTTCAGTACCTTGATTGATGCAGACCGCCTAAATTCGGCGGAGCGCCTACCAAGATCAAAACAGAGCTGGCCGCTTTTGATCAATGTCTTTGAAGCCAATCTTGCTGGGTTCAAGATCGAAAAGCCGATAGATAAGATTCGGGATGATATTTCTTTGTCATGTCTGCGCTTTGCGAGTCGGCAAAGGGGCCTCTATCAGCTTACTGTTCCCACCGGTGGGGGTAAGACCCTAGCAAGCCTCCGTTTTGCTCTGCATCATGCAGATACATACAAGATGGACCGGATTATTTACGTTGTTCCCTACACTTCGATTATAGACCAAAATGCTCGTGTTGCTCGTTCCATATTCGCATTTCTTGAAGAGAGTGGCAGGCAAATTGTATTAGAGCATCACTCTAACCTCACTCCGGAGCATGATACAAGTGAAAGTAAGCTGCTCGCCGAAAATTGGGATGCCCCGATCATATACATTACTGCCGTGCAGTTGTTGGAAACACTTTTTGCCGCTGGCACTCGTGGTGTACGGCGTCTGCATCAACTTGCCAACGCGATTATCATTTTTGACGAAATACAGACCATTCCAATACGTGTCGTACACCTCTTTAATAATGCGATAAATTTCCTGGTCAGCCAGGGTGGTTCAACGGTTATTTTCTGCACGGCGACACAGCCGTTGCTTGATAAGGTTGATGCAATAAAAGGAGCTGCGAGAATTTCCCCTGACTGTCAGATGATGGGTGATGTGAATGGGCTATTTCGGGAGTTGCACCGTGCCACCATTGAAGACGGAACCAAAAATGAAGGGTGGACGGTGAACGAGATTGCCGAAGCTACACTACAAGAACTTAGTGAGTCAGGGAGCGTGTTGGTTATCGTTAATAAGAAGGCACAAGCACGGGAATTGTATCAATGTTTGCAAGGAAAAAGCGAACATCTCTATCACCTGAGTACTAGTATGTGTCCTGCCCATCGGACAAAAGTGCTCGACACGATCAAAGCTTGCCTTGATCCGAAGAGTACCGTGCCAGTAATTTGTATCAGCACCCAATTGATCGAAGCTGGAGTGGATGTTGACTTTGGATCGGTAATTCGTTTTATGGCTGGGCTCGACTCTATAGCCCAAGCCGCTGGACGTTGCAACCGCAATGGACTTAGGGGGACAGGGAGGGTTTTGATTGTTAATCCGGAAAATGAGGGTTTGGATAAACTGCCAGAAATCAGGTTGGCTCAGAAAATAACAAAGCGTGTGTTGCGGGAATATCATGATGAGCCGGAAGTATTCGACCATGATTTGCAGGGTCCAAAAGCGATGGAGCGTTACTACCACTACTATTTTTTTCAACGTGCCCATGAGATGGCCTTTCCTGTCAAAAAGGTAGATTTTGGGAGAGATGATGATCTCCTTAACCTGCTTTCTGTCAACACTGGTTCCGTTGCCGAGCACACAAGGGTCAACAAGCAAGCTCCATCGCTTCATCTTCGGCAATCATTTACGAGTGCTGCTAAGGCATTCAGAGCCATCGACTCCCCGACTGAGGGAGTGATTGTGCCATACGGGGAAGGAGGGCGGATTATCGACGAGCTTTCAGTTGCTTGTTTTGAAGATAAAGCAAGATTGTTGAAGGTAGCACAACGATATTCGGTTAACTTGTTTCCTTACGAAATGGCGAAGTTGAAGGATGAATGGCGGGTACTCGAAGTTTGGGAGGGTAGTGGGATTTTTTACCTTGATGAACGGCATTACTGTGAAGAGTTTGGTGTTAGTATGGAAGAAGTCTCGGATATGAAGACACTCATCGGATAAGGAGGTGTAAATGAGGAATCGGATTGACTTTAAGGTGTTTGGGCGTTTTGCGCTCTTCACCGACCCGTTAACCAAAATAGGCGGGGAAAAATGTTCGTATCATATTCCAACGTACGAGGCGTTAAAGGGGATAGCCAAGTCGATCTATTGGAAGCCGACCTTTATCTGGGTTATCGACAAGGTTAGGATCACTCGGCGCATACGAACCCAGTCGAAGAGCATGAAGCCGTTAGTTTTCAATGGAGGCAACTCACTGGCCATTTATACATATTTGGCCGATGTCGAGTACCAAGTACAGGCGCACTTTGAATGGAATCGACATCGAGCGGATATGGGCCAAGACCGAATTGACGGTAAGCATTTCAGTGTTGCTCAGCGCATGATTGAGAAAGGCGGTCGCCAAGACATTTTTCTTGGCACACGGGAGTGTCAGGGCTATGTGGAGCCCTGCGTTTTTGGCGAAGGCGATGGGCCATACGACGATTGTGGAGAACTAGCCTATGGACTTATGTTTCACGGCTTTGATTATCCAGACGAGACTGGGAACAACGAGTTGCACAGTCGATTTTGGCGACCGGTTATGCAGGATGGGATTGTGACCTTTCCCAGACCGGAAGATTGTACGGTACGTAAGTTTGTGCGGGAAATGATACCCAGGCCACCGAGTTCGGTTGGGCTCCAAGAGGAGGGGCTATGCGATGAGCTGGATTGAGAAGCTGTATCAGACGTATGAGAATAATAGGAATTTCATTGGTAATCGTAATGATAAAAGTCCTTTGTTGCCGATTTGTCATACCACACAGAACGCACATGTCGCAGTTATCATTGATGGAAGTGGAAATTTTATTGCGGCTGAGATTGTGCCGAAGTCTGATGCAATGACAATTGTCCCTGCATCAGAAGAGTCGTCTGGAAGGACTGGGCAGAAGCCGGTTTGCCATCCTCTTTGCGACAAATTACAGTATATTGCTGGTGATTTTACTGATTTCGGAGGCGAAGTTACCTGTGGTTTTTCAGCAAAGCCAAGAGAACCACACAATAAATATGTTGAGCAGTTATCGATATGGAATGAGTCAGCCTACTGCCACCGTAAAGTTTCAGCGATTCTGCGGTATGTAAAAAAGAAGACGCTTATATCTGATCTTGTAAGCGTCGGTGTACTTCATGTTAAGTCAAGTTTAGAAATGATGTATGAATTACTGAATGAGTGGACAGCAAATGGATCATCCCCTGCAATATTTAAGATCCTCCCTGGAGGGGTAGATAAAAAAGGACAAAAGAAGCCCTGCCAAGGTGATGCTTTTGTCCGATGGATTGTGGAAGAACCGGAGGTACTGGCGACAACAACATGGGAAGACCCTTCATTGTGGCAATCTTGGAGTGATTTCTATGGTAGCCTCAAGTCGAATAAGGGGGTTTGTTATGTGACAGGTAAAGAACAGTTTCTTGCAGCCCAGCATCCGAAAAAAATTCGGAATGGTGGGGATGGTGCAAAGCTTATTTCATCAAATGATACTGTAGGATACACATTTCTTGGTCGTTTTACATCAGCGGATGAGGCTTGCTGCATTAGTTTCGATGTAACACAAAAGGCGCATAGTGCCTTGCGTTGGCTAATTGCGCGACAAGGCTTTGTCGAATATGTGAAGGATGAAGGAAGCACTAAGCCGGCATTGGCTGTAGTGGCTTGGGCCGTGTCCGGAGTTGATATTCCTGACCCCCTAGTCGATACCTTTGCGCTTTTGTCTGGAGATGAGCAAGCCCCGCCTCTCTCGAAAACTGGTTATACCGCCCAAGCAGTTGGCATAGCATTGTCAAAGAAGATGGCAGGATATAGAGCTCATCTAAGAACAACCGATGATATTGTTGTTATCGGCCTTGACTCCGCCACACCAGGGCGGATGGCGATCAGTTATTACCGGGAGATGTTAGGCTCTGAGTTTCTTGCACGAATTGAGGCTTGGCATACCGGCTGCTGTTGGCAGCAGTATTTTGGCAAGGACCGTATATTCTTCGGTGCGCCTGCTCCCCGTGATATTGCTGAGGTCGCCTTTGGCTGGCGAATAGATGATAAATTGAGAAAGTCGACGATAGAAAGGCTGCTTCCCTGTGTGGTTGATGGCGCATCAATTCCTCGTGATATTGTGGAATCCTGTATTAGAAGGGCGAGTAATAGGAATGGTATCGAATATTGGCAATGGGAAAAAGCTCTTGGTATTGCATGTGCGCTATATAAAAAGCTGAACGAAAAGGAGGAGTACAGTATGGCATTGGATCAAGAACGAAACAGTAGAGATTACCTTTACGGTCGCCTGTTGGCCTTGGCCGAGCACCTGGAGGGACGGGCATTGTATTTGGGTGGTGAGCACAGGGCAACAGGAGCGGAGAAATTGATGCAACGCTTTGCCGATCATCCTTTCTCAACATGGCGTATTTTAGAAACTGGCCTGACCCCTTACAAAGTCAGATTGGGTGCCAAGCGTCCAGGTTTTCTTCATGCGATGCAGCAAGAAATTGATGCCGTTTGTTGCCTTTTTGCAACAGATGATTTTGTTTCTGATATGCGATTGACCGGCGAATTCCTGCTTGGCTACCATTGCCAACGGTCGGCGCTTAAACCTCAGTCCAGCCACAACCAAGTTGATTCAACGGATGAATCCGAAGATACAGAAGAATAACTTATTAGAGATGTAAGGAGAATGATATGAGCCTTTCGAAAAAGATTGATTTTGCGGTTATTTTTAAAGTCGTCAACGCCAACCCCAATGGTGATCCTCTGAACGGGAATCGCCCCCGTACTATTTATGAAGGGAATGGCGAGGTCTCGGATGTTTGCATTAAGCGTAAGATACGGAATCGGTTGATGGAGACACAGCCAAAGGTAACAGTGGTGGCTGATGGAAAAGAATTGGAATTATGTCCGATTTTTGTTCAGTCGGATGACAGCAAGATGGATAACTACAGTAGCCTTAAATCTCGTGCTGATGCAGTGCTATCTGGCACTAAAGGAGCGGAGGCAATTGCTAAGAAAGCGTGTGAAACTTGGCTTGATGTGCGGGCTTTCGGGCAGCTTTTTGCTTTTAAGGCATCAGGGGGGAAGAAGGCAAAAAGCAAAGAAGGTGAAGGAACAGCCGACGATAAGGGAGTTTCTATAGGTATTCGCGGACCGGTAAGTGTGCAATCTGCTTTTAGCATATCGCCTGTAAATGTGACCAGTACCCAGATTACCAAGAGTGTCAGTGGGGAGGGAGATGGTACCAAGCGTGGCTCAGATACCATGGGAATGAAGCATCGCGTAGATCGAGGTCTATACGTTTTTTATGGCAGTATGAACCCGCAACTGGCCGTCAAAACAGGATTCAGTGATGACGACGCGAAATCTATTAAAGCAGTTTTGCCAAGATTGTTTGAGAACGACGCTTCGTCTGCTCGTCCCGAAGGGAGCATGGAAGTCTTAAAGGTGGTCTGGTGGGAACATAATAGCCCAAGTGGCCAGGTTTCGTCAGCCAAGGTGCATAGAAGCCTGACCGTCCATGAGACTGACGACCTCGATAAATTGATTTCGCTGGTCGAGATAAATGGGCTAGAGCCGGAAATAATTGACGGAATTTAATACAATTCCAATGGATTCTCCTATGCCAAAGAAGCCTCACAAAACCAGCCCACCTCAACCCCCCGGCTATTCCGCCATGCTTTCCGACCTAGCCGGGTTGTTGGAGCAGTCCCGCCGATCTTCTATGCGTGCAGTTAATACGATCATGATTGCCACCTACTGGGAGATTGGTCGGCGGATTGTGGAGTACGAGCAGGGCGGAGAAGTCAGGGCGGAATATGGCAGTGCCTTGCTTAAGCGTTTGTCTGTCGATTTGACTGTCAGGTTTGGCCGGGGGTTCTCGGAAAGGAACCTTGGGCAGATGCGATTGTTTTATTCTGGTTGGCAGATTTTGCAGACACCGTCTGCGAAATTGACCTACGAGGGTGATCCCGGTAGTAAGCTAACTCTGCCGGCATCATCTGCGGAATATTCCTCTCAAGATCTTGCGAGCCGCTTCCCTCTCCCTTGGTCCCACTATGTTCGTCTCATGTCGGTGAAAAGTCCTGAAGCCCGCGTTTTTTACGAGGCCGAGGCTTTGCGCGGTGGTTGGAGTGTTCGTCAACTTGATCGTCAGATATCTTCCCTCTTTTTTGAACGGACAGCTCTTTCCCGCAACAAGGCGGCTATGCTGAAAAAAAGTGAAACGCCATGTTCGGAAGATGACGTTACCCCGGAAGAGGAGATTCGTGATCCATTGGTGCTGGAATTCCTGGGGCTGAAAGATGAATACTCGGAAAGCGATCTGGAGGAGGCGTTAATCCGCCACTTGGAATCGTTTCTGTTGGAACTGGGTGGGGATTTTACTTTCGTAGGTCGGCAGCGTCGTTTGCGGATCGGCGATTCATGGTATCGGGTCGATCTCCTTTTCTACCATCGGCGTCTTCGCTGTCTGGTCGTGATTGATCTTAAACTCGGTAAATTCACCCATGCCGATGCCGGACAGATGCATATGTATCTTAATTACGCCAAGGAACATTGGACCCACCCGGATGAAAACCCGCCGGTCGGGCTTATTCTCTGCGCGGAAAAAGATCACGCCCTAGCTCGCTATGCCCTGGAAGGATTGACGAACAAGGTGCTAGCAGCAGAGTATAAGATGGTGTTGCCGGACGAGAAAATCTTGGTGGCCGAAATTGATAGAACTCGCAGGGCATTGGTTGATGGCGGTGTTGCTAGTAAATGACCATTTATCGATGGATTTTGGGCATAAGCAAACTTACTCCCTTGACCGTCCTATCCAGCAGCGCCATGCCTTACGGCAACTCAACTCGACACCCGGAAATCCCTTTGGCCCTCTTGACCAGTTTGGTGTCAAAGGTCAAAAATGAAGAGTGTTCCTGGCTTGCGGCCAGATGAAGGGCATCGGCAAAGTCCAAACCTTTCTGGTGCCACTCCAAGGCCTTGGCCATCAGGTCGGGTCGGGAGATGCTGACATTGGGCAGGCCCAGCAGTTTGGTGAAGGCGCTGTTGATGGTGGCGGGGGTGAATTGATAGGCGAAGCGCAGCACCCATTCGGTTTCCAGGATCACGGTGTCGGGGATGAAGACTTCATGGCGCTCGAAAATCTGGCGGGCCTTTTGGCATTGAGCAGGATCGTCGCCGGTGAGCAGGCGAACCAGGATGTTGGTATCAACCGCGGTCACGGTTCGTCTCCTTGGCCCCATGGCGGATGGCTTCTTCCATCTCCTCGATGGTTTTGGCTGGGCCATGGTGGGGCAGGCAGCCGGTGACCTGATCAAGGGTCGTGGCGGTGAACGGGGTGGCTGCTTTCAAAAGGATGCCGTCGCCGGTATCAATGATTTCGAGTTTCTGGCCTGGGTGCCAGTTGTGCAAGGCCCGGATTGGCTTGGGGATAATGACTTGACCTTTACTTGAGAGGCTGGTTGTTGGCATGGTGTCCTCCATGGTAAGAAATTGGTAAGATCAGAATATGGCAAAACACGACATCTGTCAAGAAGCAGCAGTCGAAGCGGTTGGCCCGTTTAGCGAGGATGATCTTATTCCGCTTTCTGCCCTTCAGCATCTTTTATTCTGTGAGCGGCAATGTGCCCTTATTCATATCGAGCAGTTATGGGCGGAGAATCGTTTGACCATCGAGGGGCATCACTTGCACGAACGGGTGGACGAGGTGGGTCAGGCGTCCCGTGGTCGGATTCGCACTGTATTCAGTCTGCCGGTTCGATCTTTAATCCTCGGGCTTTCGGGACAGGCGGATGCGGTGGAATTTCATCGGGAAGATGAGGGCGGGCCGGATGGCGCTGTGATCTGGCGACCGTTTCCTGTGGAGTACAAGCGGGGTAAGCCGAAGATGGATGACTGCGATTTGGTGCAAATATGCGCTCAGGCCTTGTGTTTAGAGGAGATGTTGGGGCTAGAGGTGCCGGAAGGAGCGATGTATTACGGTAAGCCGCGTAGGCGATTGGCCGTGGTATTTGATGATCGCCTTCGGGGTGTAACCAGAAATGCAGTAAGTCGTCTGCATGAACTGATTCGGTCCGGAATAACGCCGGCTGCCCGGTATGAGAAGAAATGCGATAGTTGTTCGCTTATTGAACTTTGCTTACCTAAGGTGGCTGGGGCTGGCAAAAATGTTCGCACATATGTATCGCGGATGCTGGCAACGTCAGGGGTTGCAAAAAAATAGTCGAGAGTGGTCAGGTTAGGAGTAAGGAGAGAAATAATGACGCATCAGAAAAACCAGAACGCAGGATTGGTGCCCGATTACGGAGAAGTGATTCTATATCAATCCGAGGATGGTAGCTCGGATATCGATGTCCACCTCAAGGACGGGACGGTCTGGCTAACTCTGAACCAGATAGCAGACCTTTTTGGCAGGGATAAATCCGTTATTTCACGCCACTTACGTAATATTTTCCGTGAAGGAGAGGTGCCAAGGGAGACAACTGTTGCAAAAAAGGCAACAGTTCAAAGTGAAGGTGGGCATAATGTTACCCGACTAATTGAATGGTACAACCTCGATCCAATTCTCTCTGTTGGTTATCGGGTCAATTCGAAACGTGGTACTCAATTCCGCATCTGGTCCACCAGAATCTTGAAGGATCATTTAGTGCGAGGCTATTCCCTTAATCAGCGGCGGCTCGCGGAGCAGGGCTCGGACGAGATCAAGAGAGTGTTAGAATTGTTGGCCCTTACTCTGGAACAGCACAACTTGGTCAGCGATGAGGGAAGGGCTGTGTTGGAGATTGTCACACGATACGCTCGGACGTGGCAACTCCTCCTTCAATATGACGAGGATCGCTTGCCGCTTCCTGCCTCTTGCATCGGTGGGAATGTGGGCCTAGAGATTAAAGGGGTAAGGGCGGCCATAACTACATTGAAACAGGAGTTGAGCGGGCGTGGGGAGGCGACCGACCTTTTCGGTAATGAGCGTAGTCATGGACTCGTCGGTATCATTGGCGCCTTGCATCAGACTTTTGGTGGTCAAGACCTGTATCCGAGTGTTGAGGAAAAGGCAGCCCACCTGCTTTATTTCGTCATCAAGGACCATCCTTTTACTGACGGGAATAAACGGATTGGCTCTTTTCTGTTTCTCTATTTTTTAAAAATTAACGGGCTGTTGGTGAATCATCATTTTGACACTAAGACCCTCGTCGCATTGGCCTTGCTCACTGCGGCAAGTGAGCCTGCGAACAAGGATTTGCTCATTCGGCTGATCGTCAATCTTATTTCCGAATAAGGGTAACCATGGTCCTGTTAATGTGCTTTGGAGTATCAGTGCAATGAAGAAGCTGCTCAACACCCTTTATGTCACCAGTCAGGGAGCCTACCTCAACAAAGAGGGGGAGACGATTACCGTCAATGTGGAGCGTGAGGTGCGGTTACGATTGCCGATTCATACTCTGGCGGGTGTGGTTTGTTTCGGTAATGTCATGATGAGCCCGTTTCTTATGGGGTTCTGTGCCGAGCGTGGGGTCAGGATATCCTTTCTCACCGAGTACGGGAAATTCCTGGCCAGGATCGAAGGGCCGGTGTCCGGTAATGTCTTGCTTCGACGTCAACAGTATCGGTGGGCTGATGACCCTGATAAATCGGCAGAAATCGCTCGAGCCGTGGTCATGGCCAAGGTTGCCAATTGCCGGACTTCTTTGCAGCGGGTTTTGCGGGATCATTCAGATATTGATGGTGGCACTGCGGTTAAGACCGCTGTCAATGCCCACGAATCAAGCTTATCTATGCTAATGAAGACTACCGTCCTCGACTCGGTGCGGGGTGTGGAAGGGGATGCGGCCCGCCAGTATTTTTCAGTGTTTGATCATCTCATCGTTGCCCAGAAGGAGGATTTCTTTTTTCGGGAACGAAGTCGGCGGCCGCCTCTTGACAAAATGAATGCCTTGCTCTCGTTTTTGTACACCTTGTTGATGCATGATGTTCGTTCGGCCT
>VMSU01000056.1 GCA_013792005.1 Desulfobulbaceae bacterium | reverse complement strand
GTTTTTTTTATGTTGAACGTAATCTGTGGAAGAATGAAACTGTTTATTGCCTGTAAAAACTTGTTTGCTGTATGTCAAGAACTTTATGGCTTGCATTGTCTGTTGTGTTTTTATTAATGCAGTTCACATGCCAACTATCTTTGCCGATATTTTTTTTATGGTGTTTCCTCGTGGGGTAAGGGTTTGGAGGGGGTGAGCATAAAGTAAGGCAGTGATAAATATGGATCTGAGGGGTCATGTTTGTGTGAATACTATCCTCGTCGCGTGATATTTCCCTCTTGTGTAGTGAAAACTCGCAGGTGGTTCCGTGTGTATGGGTGGCTTGAAAAGAAGGGTGTTAATGGCTTTACAAGCGGGTTAATGGTACGGTATGATATCAAAGATTGTCTGTTGCCTTAAATAAAAAGTAACTGCTCAGGTTGTCGGTTAACAGTTGACGGTGATTGGGTCCTGCCAATGGCTGAGGACACACTGACATTGAGTATCATGCGATGATTTATGACTAACCATGATTCTTTTAACCGTAAACCGATAACTGATTACCGTTAACCTGTGTAGTTACAATAAAAAGTAAAAAGTATAATTATTCGGTTTTAGTTCGAAAAACAGCCAGATTCCATGAACCATAACTATATAAGCAGATGCTGTGCTGCTGGATAGTTCAAAAAAGTACGTGGCTCTAAACTATTTCTAGTTTTTTTGTTGGTAACCGTACCATGGTTTTTTTATCCTGTTCCCTTCGGCTCCGCTCAGGGAACGGTCCCGCAATAATCGTTCCCTGAGCGGAGCCGAAGGGAACAGGGCATTGAATATGAGTTCTTGTTCATTTCCTTCGGAAGAGTTAGCTGAAAATAGTTAAGAGCCACGAAAAAGTATGAATTAAGTGAGGTGTGTTGACGTCCAGGGCGCACCATGGTCAATTTCTAATTGGTATTTTCATTGTCACACTAAAGAGGAGCTTTAAATGTTTACCTGCACACGGTTACGTTCTGCTTGTATCATGATTATCCCATTTTTTATTATGGTATTGGGTTGTGGATGTGTCAGTCAGTCCCCATCGACACCAGAGAAGAATAAGGCAGAGGCCGGGCCGTTTTTCTATCCTGCCCCGCCTGAGTCGCCGAGATATCAATTTCTTACCAGTTTTAAGGGACCGGAGGATTTCGATAAAAAGGCTTCCGGGATGGATAGTTTTCTTGGTAGTCAAGCTGCAGAGGGGGGGGTGATTAAGAAACCCTACGGCGTTATTATTCGCGATGGGGTGATTTATCTTGGTGATACATCGAGCGGTGTTTTTCAGTTTGATCTTAATAATAAGAAATTTTTGGCGTTCAAAGGGTCGAAGGGACTCGGGAAAATTGTCCAACCAATTAACGTCAGCAGCGATCCTTCGGGTAACACCTTTGTTTGCGATCCGGTAAGGAAGCAAGTTCTTGAGTACGATAAGAATGATATCTTTGTTCGTGCCTTCTCCTACCAGGATTCTTGGAAGCCGGTTGATGCCGAGGTCTACGAGGGGAAATTGTATGTAGCAGACTCAACTGGAGGCACCGGAGGTGTTAAAGTCTTTGACCTGAAGACCGGGCAGTTTCTTGAGGCGATCGGACTGTCTGGTCCGCCTGAACAAACGCTTGGAATCGCTGTGAATATCGCCTTTGATAGTGAAGGGTATCTATATGTGATGGATGCCCATAAATTTATGATTATGAAATATGATCGGGATGGACATTACCGTGGTAAGCTCGGAGGCCCTGGTGATAGTCCTGGATTTTTCGGTCGTCCCCGCGGTATAGCTGTGGACCGAGAAGGGCGGATCTATGCGGTGGATGCCGCTTTTGACGTGGTTCAGGTTTTTGCCAGCACGGGGCAAATGCTGACCTATTTTGGCGATGAAAAAGATGTGCCCGGATCTCTGACCTTGCCAGCCGGTATCTTCATTGACTATGACAATATTAACTTATTCAAGCAATATGCGGCGCCTGGTTTTGAAATTGAATACCTTATTTTAGTCGCCAGCCAGTTCAACTTGAGGCAGGCAATTAATGTTTATGGGTATGGTCGGATGCAAGGGGCGAAGTATAAGACTGATCAGGAACTGTATCAGGAGATGCTTGAAAGGTTCGAACGCGAAAAGGCGGAAAAATCACAATGATTGTGGTGCAACTCATTTCAATGATGCATATACGCCTAACCGTTTGAGTCGGAAGTGTTTTTGTTTAAGACACGAGTCGGCCTGGATTCTGGTGGACCAGGATCATTATTGAGCCTTGTGTGTCGTCATGCTGCCGCGTGGACAGGGGTGGTGATTGTCAAGTCGTGGTTATTTGCGCCACCTCTTGCTCTTGCTGGGCTTGCATCGTTACGGTCCTTCAAGCCGGTTCTGGCAAATTCTCACGGGGTTCTGACTCTTAATTCTGTTTACGCCAAAAATGGAAAAAAAACCAACCGGGGACTTCTTAATGATACCAATGCCCGACTTGGTTTTCGTGAATCCCTTAACTTAAGTACGCTTGGTTATGCCTATAGCCCGAATCTGGTCCTGTTTGATCTATCAGGGACTACCGGTAAAGACCAGAGCAGGATTTACGAATACTCTCTTCAAGAGGATGATGAAGTATTATCCTCAAAGCGGCGAGACAGTTTTGACGGCTATGATCTGAGCGCATTATTCCTGCGACAGAAGCCGTACACTCTAAAACTATTCACCAGCAGAGATAAGAAGTTTGCCACTTCAGCTACCGATTTTTCATTAGATAATAAGGAGATCGAGGAGTATGGAAGTGAATTTAAATACAATAAGCGGGTCTATAAAGCCAAGCTGAAGTATTTGAATACACAAAAATCAGATGATACGGCAAGTGATGATATCGATTTCTATGATTTGACCTGTGACATGTACAAGCCTAACTTGGGGGCACTTGAAGACTTTATGACTTCGTTTTCGACGCGTTATCAGAATATTTCACAGACGGTATCATCTGGTGACGATGGGGGAGGAGAGAATGTGCAGGATAGCGCTTTTTCCAATCGTTTCGCTTATAAAATGTTTGATTTTTCAACAAATGTTTCGTCTTTAATCTCCGAGTTCGAAGAAAGCCCTGTTGGGGAAATAACGCCGGATTACACGTATGATCTTTTGAGTGTTAATGAAAGTATAGGGATTGATTTGCCGTGGGATTTGACCTCTCGACTTTTGCTCTCAAAAAACATGGGCAATGATGAGAGCGCCAGACAGGGGTTGGGGAGTGAAAGGTCCAGACATAGTGAGGCCACCAGAGATGACGAGAACTATAATTTTTATTTAAACCATAAACTTTATGACAGCCTGAATACGACATTGCGGGTGGACAAGAAAACGATGTCTTCGAGTCGCTCGGAAAGTGTCGTGGAGGATACTGGCATCACTCGTCATTTGGCGCCGGTCGATGGTCAAAATGATACCAGTGGCTATGAACTGGGAAGTAATTATCGTAAACTGTTGCCGCAGAACAGTCTTGCTACCGTCTTTGTGTCAACTCGCTCAAGTGATGTTAATCGAGCAGGGCTGGTGCAGAATGTTTTTATGCGAAGTCTTGCTGAGACGGGTTTTGTCGATCTGGAAAGTGATGTGGACACGACGAGTTTGGTCGTCGAAGTCCTGAATAGGAAGCAGGACGATATGGATACATGCCAGAGTGCGTTAACGTATGTACGGGCCGAGAATCCTTGTTGGGTCCCCGTGCCGCTTGAGTCAATGGTGTATGACGTGTTAGGGGTTCGTATGACGGTTAACGATACATCTCCTTTAAAGTCTATTATGGGTTCTGATAACTACACGTCATATGAGAATGATGATCAGTCTTATGGTCCCTTCACTTTTCGGATAAAAAGCACTCGGAGACCAGCTTCTTTCACCTCACAAACGAACAGAGCGGGCGCTGGTCTTACTCTTTTTGAATTCATCTCATCTGAATATCAACATACGGTGACAACCCAGGATGGCAGCTACGGAGGGGATACGTTGGACCCGAAGGTCATTGATGATCTTTTTTCCCTTGGTTTTGCGTTCAGTCCGTTTACGCTCCGTGCTTCACGGGAATGGATCAGGTCAAGAGGTGATGAGATCATTAGCGAGGTGAAGCTGACCTATGAAAAGTCATTACGGTTGTTTGATATGATTGCAGTGTCATTTGGGGCGGAAGCCTACTCCGCTGTTTCTGACGCGACCGATGGGGAGGGGAAGTCATCTCCTTCTTCGGAGGATGGTTATTCCTATCGATTTGATGCGGGCTCTCCCCTGCCGTATATCAATGCCAATCTAAAGGCGGGCAGCTATTATACCTTTACCAGGGGTGAAATTATCCGCTTGTTGCTCGATGAAGATGGGGCGGCAATCAGGAGTCAGAGTTTTGGTATCGGGGACCGTTCGGTATTTCAAAACTCAATTTCGTTGAATAAACCGTTCATGATTCCTTGGATTAACTTTTCTGTTAATACCTATGTCCGTTATCTGTGGGAGACTTCGGAAACTAACAGTGACACTACGAGCCGAGATTCAATGCAATATGGTATTAACGCTTTGCGAGTTTGGCAGCTAGGAGCGACAACAATTAATTTGAAGGCCAATTATGCTATTAAGGATGATACTATTGATGAAGGGAAGAATGTTCGTTGGTTTAACACGGGAACAATTCGCGAGGAGCGGAGCGATAATACCTCGGTGATCTTGTCTATCGTCAGACAGATATTTTAGTCTCATGTGTTCTTAACTATGGTTACTTTTTGAAAAAGGAGATGTGGATGAATAGATTGGGGAAGAGTTTTGGGCTCTTTTTTGCGGTGGTGGTATTAGGATTTTTTTGGGTAGCCCCTTTTCAATCAATCGCTGCGGATTCAGAAACAGCAGGGGATATGACCATGGGTCATGGTTCAGCTGAGGAGATCGTGGTTGTTAAGGTCAATGGTCAAGTTATCAATATGGCACAACTAATGCGGGAAATGGCCGATGTTTCCAGAAAGAAATATGGAACCCAGGAGATATCGCAACTTCTTGCTGAGAAAATCAAGCGGGAGGCAACGGAGAAATTGATCACTGAGGAGCTTGTTTATCAAGTTGCTCATTCCAGTATTAAAACGATTCCTTCAGAGCGTTTTGACCAGTCTCGCCAAGAAATCAGGAAAAATTATGGGAGTGAGGATGAGTTCCAGAGGTATATCAAGGATGAATTCGGTGGTGAAAAGAAGTTTCGCTACTGGGTGGAGCGGTTTTTGACCGTGGAATTGTATATATCCCAGGAGTTTGATTCTAAAATTATTGTCACTGATCAGGAAGTTCAAAAGGCCTATGATGACGCTAGGAGCTATTTTGTTACTGATGAATTTGTGCAAGTGAATGATCTGGTTTTTTTCTTGGATCCAATGAGTACTGAATCTGTGACAAGAATCGAGGAGATTAAACAAACGATTGTTTCTAAATACAATAATGACCCCGAACAGATGCCAACTGACGGCACCTTTGCTGTGGAGAAAAACATGCCGTTGGATAAGGTTAAGGATCAAAAATTGTATGAAGCGGCAAAAGGATTGAAAGAGTATGGGTGGACTGCCCCTGTTAATGTGGAGGGAAATTTGCATATCGCTCAATTGATTGGCTATAAGCCTGCTAATAATAAATCCTTGAAAGAGGTCACCCCCTACCTGACTTCTGAGATCAGAAAGCAGAAACGACAGGCGATGCTTAATGATTGGATGGCTGGACTCAGGAAAGGTGCCGCCATTGAGATGATGGATTTGACTCAATGAGAAACGCCCCATGCTGGGGTATTTCTCATTGCATGGTGGTTTTTTTTGTTCATTGGACGGTATTAAGGGACGGAGAAATTACAAAAGTACCGTTTATCTTTACCGTCATACCAGCATGTCCTTAGCTGGTAT
>VMSU01000055.1 GCA_013792005.1 Desulfobulbaceae bacterium | reverse complement strand
TCGGCGGAGATTGGCAGAGCTTGAATGTTTTTATTTTTTTGTGAGAGAAAAAGGGAGGGGCGGGTGGGTGAGGAGTATAACTGGGTAGGCATAGTGAGGAGGATGATGATGGAGAAGTTTGAGAGTCCTGGTAATCGGAAAAGTTCAGCGATCTGAATCCGGTGGAAAATACGTTATGTCTTAGCTCTGACAGGCTTCTTGGGCATAAAAAAAGGCAGGAGTGAGGATGAGGTTTTTTGCTTATTTTTTGGCGTTGGCTAGGCCGACAAGCGAGGCATTGTGGGTCGGTTCTTTGGCTAGGGCGGCTTCATAGGCGGCGATGGCGGCTGAAGGTTGGTGCAGGTTCAGGTAGCAGTCACCCATTTTTCGGAGGACATCGATGTGGTCAGGCAGGGCTATGAAGCATCGTTCGAAAGCCATGATCGCGCCATTGAAGTCTCCGCTCCGTGCCAAGTTTTCACCGATTTCCTCCCATAGGTCTGCCGTCGATCGGTCTATGGATACTGCTTTTTGCAGGTGGGAGATCCCTTCGTTGAATCGGCCCAGGGCGAGGAGTTGCCGGGCGGCCATGGCTTGCCACTGGGCCTTGTTTTGATCCAGGGACAAGGCTGTTTCGATCATGTCGAGGGCTGCCTGGTGGTCGTTGCGCGCAGCTGCGTATTTTGCCCGGTGATAGTGGATAGCGGGCAGACGATGGGCGATGACCTGCCACCCCTGAAGGATCAATTCTCCGGTTTGCCACTTTTCTGCTTTCAGCCACTCCTCCAAACAGGTGGCGTGTTTTTTCCAGAGAGCGGTCAGGGCGGGCAGTTGCTGCCCTTCAGCCATGAGAGCATCGGCCCGTCCCAGCCATATCGGCAGGAGATGGGGAAAGTTGTCGCCCCCTTCATTGGCGTTTGCGTACCTATCTGCTGCGCCGAGCCACTCATCAGCATAGCGTTGACGGAGGGCTGTGACCCGGGAAGCAAGTTCCGGTTTCAACTCTATGGCGGTGGCCCAGTGTTGATTGGCCATCGGGATGTTGAGTGTCCCGGCCATTATTTCTCCGGCAAGCAGCATGGCTTCGGCATCAGAGGAGTGAGCGGCAAGGAGGGATGGGAGGAGTCGCCGGGCAGTCATAAGATCGCCGGTGTGAACGTAGAGACGAATAAGAGTTAGGTCTCGTTCTCTTCCCGGAGGCTTGCGTTCAAGCAGGGTTGTTTCTTGATGCAGATGGGTGATGAGGTGGAAAAGGGTTTGACGATACGTTGCAGTTGACTCGTTCCGACATTGGTTAACCGAGTCGATACGGTCGAGTTCTACTGACAACCAATTTAAATACCCTTCCTGTTCACGGATTTTTTGATTCTTTTGTTGCCAACGGTCATTTTCTGAGAGGATTTCGAAATTTAGCTCCAGGAGTTGAATCCAAAAAGGCTCTTGTTGGTCAAGGCTTCGGTTAAGTGCGTCGAAGTTACTCAGTTGGCGTGCCAGAGTTTGAGGAAGGGAGTCAAAGGATGGGATGCTCCGGCTCTGTTTAAGCAGATCGGCAACGTGCCCTTTTGCCTGGTGGGCTAGACCGATTGTTTTTGCGAGGGTCTTGCGGAGGACGTCGATGTGCTTAATAGAACTGCGGCAGCGTCTAATAAAGGAGGCAACTGGGACGGCAGGGGTGGTGTCGATAGCTTTATCGACCAAGGATGTGACAGTGAACATTTCTTGCTGCATATAGTGGTGTATTGCTTTGTCCAGAAGTATTGCCGGGGCGCCATCGATCACAACCCCGGCGGCTGAAGCGTTCAGGTAATGGCGTGGTGTCGAGGCGATGATGTCTTCAAAGTGTTTCTTCAGCGAGAGAAGTTGCCGGTCAGTGGGCACTGTGCCGCCGTTAATAGCCGGGGCATGGAAGATCTCCCGATCCTGAGGAAGATCCTGGCGCATGATGATCGTGCCGCTGGCGTGATCGCCACACAAGGTGGTAAAGCCCAAGTCCTGACCCACGAACAGGATGGGATCGGCTCCTAAGATCAAAGCCAAGCCCAAGGAGAGGTGGGCAACGGAGGAGCATGAGGGGGCTAGGGTCTTGATGTTAAGCGTTTCGACAATCCAGTCATGGGGGCGATCTTCACTGAAGGCCAGGAAGAGATGTCGAGCTGGAAATCGTTTGGGGACCAAGGGCGTGGCCTTGATCATGGTAACCAGTGAAAAGGGCCATTCCTGGTTGAGAAATGGTGTCAGTTTCTCGAAGTTGAGGTCGAGGAAGTCGATGGACGTCACGAAGTCTGGGGTGATTCCAGCCTTGAGCAGAGGAGCGAGAGCTGAATCGGCAGCGATTAATACGCATTTCCCTTGGCAAGCCTTGAGGTCCGGTAGGCTCTGGTCGAGGGAGGGGCCAGCCGCCACCAGCACTGCTGGTCGCTTCTCGCAGAGACCTTTGAGTAGATCCAGGTTGTGGCTGTGTCGCAACAAGGCGAGATTTTCATATCGGTTGTGAAAAAACATGCGGCCGCATTTTCGGGTAGTGCCACCGCCAGCGTTTAACTGATTGAGCAGCATATAGGCACGGTCGTTCAAGGCGCCATAAAGAGCGTTGTTCCATGTGAAGCTTGGGGCGTGGCGGAGGATGTGGGTATCTTCAAGGGCCGCGATGCGGGCAACGGATTCTTCAAACATGGTCATGTCTACTTCGCCGAGGAAAAATTCCACCTTGTCAGAGGAGATGAGCGGTCGGAGGTCCAGTGCGCGTAGTGCGGCACAGAAGAGGTCGAGGGAGGGCTCAAGGAGGACGATACGTGGAATTGAGGGCCGTTGATTCAGGAGGAGGAGAGGACCATAGCCAAGCCCGATACCGACAAAAACTACCAGTCCATGTGAATCTGGAGGTACAATTTCCAGGTGAGCTTCTGCATCTTGCCACGGGGTGTCGCAGTGGTAGGCGGTGTGGCTTGATGGTTGATCCATTTCATAGATCAGATTGGTGAAGCCGGATGAGGTAATTATTAAACGACCGACCGGGATTGGATGATGTCGATGAATTTGTTCGTAAATCGCAGGGCGCAGCTGGGCCAGGGCGTCGATATTTGATTGCCACCAATCAGTCAATAGAGTCATGCCACAAGTTCTCCTAAAGGGGATCATCTAATTCATCATAGCGGATGTGCCATTGTATACTTCTTTATGTACCATGTCCTCCTGATCGTTCAATAAGAAATCGATCAAGCTCAGCTGGTTAGGGTGTGATGATAGCTTTGTTTATGGCGGTGCATTCTCGCAAGAGAGGATGCTGGTTTGGCTGGCGCCAGTGTGTATCCTACTTTTTTTCAAGTTTTGGCTCGTTTCTGCCGAACTAGAGATACATGTTACGTGAATGCTGCGATGTGTGATTATGTGTTAATATATTGGAGCACTGACTAAGAACCAGGACTGTAATTTTTATGTATTCTGATTTTTCACAGCAGAGGCACTTGTCTTCAGTTCCTCCTTTAATTATCTCGGAGATCGATGAAGCCCACCGTCTTTTCAATGCCGGAGCCATCGGCGAGGCCGAGGCGCTTTGTGTGCATCGTCTTGCTCGTGTCCCTGCCGACGGTAAAAGTATGGCGCTTCTTGGCTTGATTCGGCACCAGCAGGGCGATAATGAAGCAGCGCTCCGCCTTTTACATGCGGCTGTGGCAGCGATTGCTGATGATTCCCTTTATCGTTGTAACCTAGGTGTCGTTCTGCTGGCGGTTGGTCGGTATAGTGAGGCAGAGGCGGCCTTGGTTCAGGCTGTGCTGTTGGATCCTGGGTTTGCCGAGGCTCATTTTAATCTTGGTAATATTCTGGCGATGCGAGGCGAATTGTCCCAGGCCGCTGATCACTTTCGGGAGGCGGCCCGGTTGTTGCCCACTTATTATGATGCTTGGGTCAATCTAGCCCTTGTTCTTGAAAAGACAGGAAGGGGAGAAGAGGCAATTCAGTCTTTTTGTCAGGCGTTAGCCATTGAGGAAGATCCGGCTATTCGTTTTCAATTGGCGAATTCTCTTTTTAATGCCGGAGATCGTGTTCAGGCCCTTGACCAGTATCGCAGAGTGGCTTCAATGTGTCCTAGGGATGCGGAAGTTCATTTCAATATGGCGATTACCCTGCAGAAACTCGCAAGGTATACCGAGGCAGAGTTGGCCTATCGCCAGGCGCTTGTTCTAACCCCCTACAATAGTGAGGTTTTTTTCGGACTGGCCATAGTGATTCAATCTCAGGGCCGTTTCGACGAGGCGATTGCCTTTTATGGTCATTGCTTGGACATCAAACCGGATTTTATCCTGGCGCACTACAATATGGGAATTGCATTGAGCGAAACCGGTCGTTATGCAGAGGCGATTACTCGCTTCATGCATGCCTTGGCTTTAGATCCGGAGAACATTAAGGTGATCAACAACCTTGGCCTAGTCTATCATGCTGTCGGCGACTTTGATGCGGCGATTGCCACTTACCGACAAGCCATAGCTATTCAACAGGATTTCGCAGATGCCTACTCTAATCTGGGTAACTCCTATTTTGATCTTGGGGACTATCCTGAGGCCTTTAAGGCATATCAACAGGCTGTGATATGTAATCCGGACTTTGACCGGGCGTATTATAATCTGGGATGTTACTGGCAGAAGCAGAATCAAATCGATACAGCACTTTCCATGTACCGGCGGGCAATAGCGTTGAACCAGGACATGGTTGAGGCTCATTGGAATCTAAGTCATTGCCTGTTAATACAGGGCGATTTCTTGGCGGGATTTAAGGAGTACGCATGGCGGTGGCGGCGCAAGGAAACACCTGTTGTTTTTTTACCCAAGCCGGAGTGGTGCGGAGAGTGGAGTCCAGAGGCATCTCTCCTTGTATATACCGAACAGGGCGTTGGTGATATCATTCAGTTTATTCGCTTTCTCCCACTGATTCGCCAGCGGGTGGGCAAGATTATCTTGGCCTGTGAGACTTCGCTTTGTGGGCTGTTACGATCTCTGTCAGGGGTGGAGATTATTGATCGGCAACAGGTGGCAGCCTCACTTGAATTATTTGATTATCAGGTACCACTGCTCAATCTGCCGGCGATCTTGGAGATCACCTTGAGTGATCTGCCAGCTGTTGTCCCATACCTCACTCCCGACTCGGAGGGGGTCAAGCACTATCAGGAGCTTTTTGATCAAGTTGGAGGCTCACGGAAGGTCGGTATTGTCTGGCAAGGGAATCCAAGTCATCGTAACGACCGAAACAGGTCCTGCCAATATGAAGATTTTTCCATGTTGCACGAGACGCCAGGCACGGTCTTTTTCAGTTTGCAGAAACAAGGGCAACAATCAGTGCTGACGGAAGGAGTCATTGATCTCGCGCCGCACCTAGCCACCTTTGCTGATACGGCGGCTATGATCTTTCACCTGGATCTGGTGATTACGGTCGATACCTCGGTGGCCCATCTTGCCGGGGCGATGGGTAAGCCGGTGTGGGTGCTGCTGCCTTTTGTTCCGGATTGGCGGTGGATGCTTTATCGGGAGGACAGCCCATGGTATCCGACTATGCGTCTGTTCAGGCAACAACGGCCAGGAGACTGGATCGGGCTCTTTGCTGAGGTGCGGCAGGCCCTGTCGGAGGCAAGTCATGACGATAGCCGCGGTTGTGTTTAGGCAGCATGTCTGTAATGATCCCGTCATCATCTGATTTAAGGGTGGCATTGCTCTATTGAAAGAAGACCAGGAGAGAAGAAATGAATGTTATCTCAAGTGATACGGATAAAGCGTTGGGACAAGCCTTTGAGTTGTTTAATAACAGCCAATTTGATGAGGCGGAAGGAGTGTATAAAGGTATCCTTGCCCATGATTCAGATAACCCCGATGCAATACATATGCTGGGTGTAATGTCTTGTCAAAAAGGCGAGAATGATCTGGCTGTTGAGAGGTTGATGCGGGCGGTTGCTGTCCATACGGCCCCTCCTCCGTATTATTTTTTTAATTTGGCGATCGCCTTGGATCTGCAAGGGGACGATGCTGGAGCGGTCGATCTTTTCAAGAAGGTTGTTGAGTTGCAACCAGCGTGGGCAAAAGCACAAATTCGTCTTGGTCAGTCGTTACAGAAGATTGGCGATCAGTCGGGGGCGATCGCACATTATTTGAAGGCGCAAGCGATTGATCCGGAGAATGTGATTCCTTGGTATTCATTAGGAAATCTCTGTGATGAGCAAGGCAGTGTTCAACAGGCTCTAGATTATTATCGTGCAGCGCTGGTGCGTCGATTTGATTCAGTTGATGCCTGTATGCTGTTGGGGAATGGTTTTAATCGGCATGGATGCAATGCCGAGGCCTTATCCTGTTACCGCCATGCCCTTACTTTTAACCAGAATTCTACGTTACCAAGTATTTTGCGTAAGGAGAGTAACGAGTGGTTGCGCTTGACATGCCGAGAATTGGGCGGCAAGGTGTTGAGCGTAGGTTCAGGAAAAGATTTAGACAAGGAAGGTGGATTGTACCGGGAGTACTTCAGTCAAGCTTCTTCTTACCAAAGACTCGACATGGAGAGATGGCATTTCCCGGACATCGTTGGTGACATTCAAGACCTTTCTGCCTGCATTACTGATGCGGCCTATGATGTAGTCTTTTCGGTTTGGGCATTGGAGCATGTTCCGGATGTTCCGGCAGCATTGGCAGAGATTTATAGGGTATTGGCTAATGACGGGTTGTTTGTTTTCGGTGTGCCGCTTAATCTGGCGTATCACTCTTTTCCGCACGACTATCATAGGTTTACCCGGAAGGGGATTGATGATTTGTTCGCCAATAAATTTCATATTTCTTTGGTCAAGGCGATAGGGCCTATGGAAGATTTTTGTCTTGATCCAAGGCTTAAGATTTACGGCGAATTGCCAGACACAGTGCCTTGTGGTTATGTTGGCATCGCTTACAAGATTTGACGGCGTATTCGCTGGATAAAAGATAAAGGAGTTTATCATGATCCGTTACTGTTCTTCGTGCGTTATGCCGGAAACCAAGCCTGATCTTGAGTTTGATGATTCTGGGGTGTGCAGCGCCTGTCGTTACTATGAGAAACGTGGTCATGTCGATTGGGTTGTTCGGCACACGGAACTCATTTCCGTTCTCGAACGCTATCGTAATCGTGATGGCAGTAACTACGATTGCATTGTGCCGGTGAGTGGCGGTAAGGATAGCCATTTTCAGGTGATCAAGATGCTGGAGTTGGGGATGAACCCACTCTGTGTCACTTCCACTACCTGTTCGCTCTCTGATATTGGGCGGCGAAATATCGATAACCTTAAATCATTAGGGGTCGATTATATCGAGGTGACGACTGATCGCCGGGTGCGGGGCAAAATTAACAAGTTTGCCCTGGCCAATATCGGTGACATCTCCTGGCCGGAGCATGTGACTATTTTTACGGTGCCGGTAAGGATGGCGGTACAGCTCAATATCCCGCTTATTATTTGGGGAGAGAACTCTCAGAATGAGTACGGCGGACCGGCAGCCGATGCAGACAACAACACTTTGAGCAGGAGTTGGTTGGAAGAGTTCGGCGGTCTTTTGGGACTCAGGGTGTCGGACCTTATCGGTACTGACGGGATTGAGCGGCGACATCTTATTCAATACACTTATCCAAGCGACGAGGATCTCAAGAGGGTTGGGGTAACAGGGCTCTTTCTTGGCTATTATCTGCCTTGGGACGGGTATCATAACTCAATTATTGCCCAGGGGCACGGCTTTGAGACGTGCCCTCAGTTTGTTGAGGGGTCTTTTGCCAACTACGAGAACTTGGATAATTACCAGACTGGAATTCATGACTATTTCAAGTTTCTGAAGTACGGCTTTGGCCGAGCTACTGATATTGCTTGCCTCCATATTCGCCGGGGTCGGATTTCGCGCCAGAATGCCATGCCTTTGGTCAAACGTCACGATGGCAAATTTCCCTGGCTCTATCTTGGCCGCCGCTTGGAAGAAATTCTGGAGGAGATCGATATGTCGTTGGACGAGTTTGTCAAGCTCTGCGATCGGTTCACCAACAAGAAGATTTTTGTCTGTGATGCCAAGGGCCGTCTGGAGAAGGACCGCTACGGGAATCTTACCAAGGTTAATGACGATAACCCATGAAGGAGATTGCAATCATTGACTATGGCCTGTGCAACCTTGATTCGGTTGGTCGGGCTGTCGAAAAGTGTGGCGGGACACCGGTGATCACTGACGATCCGGAGATGGTTACATCTGCCGATGGCATCATCTTGCCCGGTGTCGGCTCCTTCAACGATGCCATGCGCAATCTGACCGAGCGTGGCTTTGTGGCGCCTCTGAGGCAGCGAGTGCTGGGTGAGGTTGTTCCCTTTTTGGGAATTTGTCTTGGCATGCAGCTGATGGCCAGCCTGGGTCACGAGGGAGGGAAGATCGCAGGGCTCGATCTGATCCCCGGTGAGATCGTGCGTTTGATCCCTGATGCACCGGAGACCCGAATTCCCCACGTTGGCTGGAACGAGGTGGTGTGGGCAGCAGAGTGCTTACTGGCTGAAGGAATACCTACTGGCACTGACTTCTATTTTGTTCATAGCTTTCATTTTTGTTGTGATGAGCGTTACATTATGAGCCGGACCCCATACTGCGGTGGCATTGTGTCAACGGTGGGCCGTGATCGTTGTTTTGGTGTTCAGTTTCATCCGGAAAAAAGCCTGGCGATGGGACAATGGCTACTGCGGAACTTTATTGCCCTATGCTGAAGATCCGAATTATTCCTACTTTGCTGTATAAAAATTTTGGCCTGGTCAAGGGGGTGGGCTTTGACTCCTGGCGGAGGGTCGGCAGCGCTCTGCAAGCAATTATGGTTTATAGCCTGCGAGGAGTGGACGAGTTGCTCTTCCTCGATATTTCTGCCACCAGCGAGAGACGCCCGCCCGACTTCGAGATTGTCGATGATCTGGCCGACGAATGTTTCATGCCGCTGACCGTCGGTGGGGGGGTACGTTCAGTGGAAGATGTGCATCGTTTGCTGATGGTAGGGGCGGATAAGGTGGCTATTAACTCGGCCGCAGTTGAAACTCCGGGGCTGATCACTGCGGTGGCCAATCGATTTGGCGCTCAGTGCCTAGTGGTGTCTATTGATTTTAAGAAGAGGGCAGGCGGTTATGAGGTCTATACCCATGCCGGGAGCAAGCCCACAGGGATTGAGGTGGTGGATTTCTCAAGGAGGGTCGAGGCGTTGGGAGCTGGAGAGATTCTGTTGACCTCTATTGAGCGGGATGGGACTATGACCGGTTTCGAGCTGGAGTGTATCCGTCAGGTATGTGATGCGGTAACCATCCCGGTCATCGCCTCAGGTGGCGCCGGCAATGCCCGCCATCTGTTGGAGGCCGTTACCGAGGGTCATGCCGCAGCTGTGGCCGCGGCCAGTATCTTTCACTTTACTGAACAGACCCCGCAGGAGGTCAAACATTTTTTGTACGGACATGGAATCCCGGTCCGTCTCTAAAAGAGGAGTTTTATCCTCCCAGGGTAGAATTTCTCCCTATCAGTTAATTGTTGGAAATAAATCCTTAATTCAAGCATCAATAGCTGGACCAATTGAAAATTGGCTCAGTTCCCAACGGCCTTCCGGTACGGCAGTGCTCCCAACGATCAAGAGCCCGAAATAGTCATACCCCGCCTGGCCCTCTTTGCCCGCGAGAACTTCGCGCAAGGGTTGGTCGCCGCTGAGTCTCTGCCAGTGGCGTTCTTCATTTGCAAGGATATTGTACCAGGGGCACCTGTCGGTATTCTCAATTGCCGACCATAGCACCCAGCGGGTATTAGAGGCGGCGTGTTCAACAAAAAAAACCACCTTGCCGTTATGGGCATTGAATCCATCCAGGGTGTGACGGACCAGGACGATGGCATTATGCAGGTTTCTGCCCTTTGTGCTGTGTTCGGCGCGGACATAAGCGAGATAGGCAAAGGCAGGCTTTGTTTCCTGGAAGAGCAGAAAGTCATCCTTCAGATAAAGTCCTTTGGTAGCGCTTGGCGCAGGGAATTCGGGCCGTTGATTTGACGGATGATCAATTTCCACCTGTCGGCGGTGTTTCCGGCTTACCGTCATCCATGGAAATCTGGGTTCCGTGTGTCTGTTGTTGAAGGAAAACGGCCAGTGTGGGTCTACTGGGGTCGTGATTGTAAAATCGGCAAGCCCTAGCCGACCGGTAACCTTTTTAGAAAAACCGACAAATGAAAAGCCGTAGCTGAAGCAGGTGCGGAGGGTTTGGCCAAGGGGACTTGGGTGGCCCCGGTCTGCGCTGAAGCTTCGGTGCCAGAGCTCTTGGTTTGGAAGCAGAGGGATCTCTGTCGGTTCTCCCCAGCCATTGTGACAGATAGGGATAGGGTGATGGATATAGTGCCAGCGGGTAACTCTTGGTGTGTATGAGACGATCCAAAAATAGCATTTGGCGCCATGGAGTTGGAGGTTGTCGCCGCGAAGACGGCAGCTGATTTTGGCTCTGGAGAGATTAAGCGGTCCGTCAAAACACCAGTCTCGGTAATAGATGAGGGCCAAGATCGAGTGTGGCTGTTCCGGGGTGTCGATGGTCCACATCAGGTCGTTGACCCAGATGGATGGGCGGTTTTCGGGGCCGCCTGCTGGATCATATTGGACTGGGATATAGGTATGTCCACCATCTGTGTAATGGTAACTCTGCCATGCCGTTGGCGGGTGGCTTACATCAAGGAAGGAAGGGGAAATCAATGTTGATTCCAGCATCTGTTCTCCTAGCGGGCCATGTCCACTGTGGGGCCGACGGAGAATTGCTGGAGTTCCCAGCTGCCCGACGGTTCTTCCCGGCAACTAACGATCATCAGTCCCAGGTAGTCGTAGCGCGCCCCGCCCGTTTGTCCGCCCAGCAGTTCGGCCAGAGGCAGAGGGCCGGACAGCCTAAACCAGAGGCTTTCATCATTTGGCAGGATCTGATACCAGGGCTGGCTGGCCGTGGTTTCGATTGGTACCCGTAAGACCCAACGGGTTCCACTCGCGGCATGCTCAATG
>VMSU01000054.1 GCA_013792005.1 Desulfobulbaceae bacterium | reverse complement strand
ACCGTGGGCCAACGGCGGGGGCTCGGCATCCCGGACGCCTCGCCGTGGTACGTGATTGGCCTCGACACGGACCGGAACCAGGTGATCATCGGCAAGGAAGAGGAGCTGTGGCAGGATACCCTCTCAATACGCGAGATGCATTGGGTCTCAGGTCACGAACCGAATCTGCCCCAGGCCTTTATGGTCAAGATCCGTTACCGTCATCAAGCCGCTCAGTCGCTGCTCAGCAGGCAGGGAGATTGTTATACCATCCGTTTTTCTGAGCCCCAGAGGGCCATAACCCCGGGGCAGTTCGCCGCGCTCTATCTCGGGGATGAGGTGATTGGCGGCGGGGCGATCCTGTGACTTTTGTAACTTAAGGTTATCAGTTTAGCGGTTAACAGTTGACGGTGGGGATCCTGTCAATAGCTGACTACCCACTGATACTAGTATTTCGATTCAATAAATCCATTACCATTCATGGTGAGCGTGTAGAACCGCGTGAACCGCCTTTTTTTAACTGTAAACCGATAACTGATTACCGTTAACCTAAATAGTTATCGGTTTTGAATCCTCCCATGCCTGAATCCGGAAAGAAAACTGTCGCGATCACCACTTTGGGCTGCAAGGTCAACCAGTATGAGTCGGCCTCCTTTGCCTCGCGTTTTACCGAGCAAGGGGTGGAGGTTGTCCCTTTTGGGGAGCTTGCTGATATCTACGTTATTAATAGCTGTGCCGTTACCGGTAAGGCTGGCGCTCAATCCCGGCAGCTGATCCGGCGGGCGCTGCGAGCGAATCCCGGAGCCCGGGTAGTGGTTACTGGCTGCTATGCCCAGATTGCTACTCAGGAGGTCTTGGAATTGGCGGATAGCCCTATCTGCGTGGTCGGAAACGAGAATAAACACTTGCTGGTGGATATTGCCCTTTCTCGGAGGATGTGCGATCTGGAGATCTATCTGGGCGACATCAGTAAGAAGAAGGAGATTTGTGATCTGCCGGTTCGTCGCTTTCCTGGTCGGACTCGCTGCTATCTGAAGATTCAGGACGGGTGTAATAATTTTTGCAGTTACTGTATTGTGCCGTATGCCCGTGGTCGGGTGCGCAGCCTCGTTCCCGAGCGGGTGATGGACCAGGTGGCGGTTTTTGTCCGGGAGGGGTACCGAGAGCTGGTGCTGACTGGGATCCATGTTGGGATGTACGGCCAAGATTTTGAGCCCAAAGGGTCGTTGCTGACCTTGGTTGAGCGTCTGGCTGGCGAGCAGTATGGCATGCGTTACCGGATCAGTTCGCTGGAGCCGGGAGAATTGTCCCGTGAACTCCTCGACCTGATGGCGGCCTCATCTCAATTCATGCCCCATTTTCATCTTCCCTTGCAGAGCGGTTCTTCATCGGTCCTTGGTCGGATGAACCGGAAATACACGGTGGAGGAGTTTGTTCAGGTGGTTGATATGGTCCTTGCCGTTATGCCGCACGCCGCCATTGGCCTTGATGTGCTCACCGGATTTCCGGGTGAGGATAATATCGAATTCGAGCAGACTCTGCGTCTGATTGAACGACTGCCAATCAGCTACTTGCATGTTTTTCCCTATTCCAAACGGCCAGGGACGCCCGCCGCGACCATGCCTGATCAGGTCCCGGCCCCGGTTAAGGAAGAACGGGCAGCGCGGCTAACCGCGCTCGGCAAAGAGAAGCGGCGGCTCTTTTATGGCCGCCAGCTTGACACGGTCCACCGGGTTTTGGTGGAAGGAAGCAAGAATCGCTATAAGATGCTTAAGGGGTTCACTGAAAATTATATCCCCGTTTATTTTCATGGTCCAGCCTCGTTGGAAAACGAAATTGTCGAGGTGGTGATTGAACAGGTCAAGGGTATCGATGTCTTTGGCCGTCTGGCCTGAGCGAAAACTTACGTTCAGGTTCAGATGGGCTAAGATGAGCGAATAAGGAGGAGTATCATGGATATTGTGTCATTGATTCCGTCCCCGGATGCCATTCCTGTTCACTGGTTGTGGTTGCAGCTGCCCCTTACCGTCACCACCTTCCTGCATCTCGTGGCCATGAATGTCGTTCTTGGTCTGGCCTGCATCGGTCTGAGTATCGCTGTCAAAGGAGATGCTGGCCAATTCCCCCTGCGGGACTCCATTGCCCGCACGTTCCCCTTCACTATCGCTTTTGCCATCAACTTCGGTGTTGCCCCTTTGCTTTTTGTTCAGGCCCTTTACGGGCAATTTTTCTATACCAGCTCCATCCTGATGGGGAGCTATTGGCTGGCTATCGTGCCGCTGCTGATGGTCTCCTACGTTGCCGCCTATATTGCCTACTTCTCCAATGATGGTTATGGCAGAGGTCCTTTGTTCATCGGTATTGCTGCTGGTGCTCTCTTGGTCATAGCCTTTCTTTTTTCAAACAATATCAGTCTGATGCAGATGCCAATAAGCTGGGGTCGGTACTTTGACGATCGAAACGGCTGGCTGCTCAATATCGCCGACCCGTCTCTTGTGCCTCGGTATCTGCATTTTGTCGCCTCTGGTCTGGCCATGGGGGGGCTGGCCATCGCCGTCTTTTTTGAGATCCGACAGCGTCGGGGTGATACAGGGGGCGGGAGTTGGATTCGGTACGGATGTCAGTGGTTTTCTTTGGCGACCATTGTCAATTTCGGGATTGGGGTTTGGTTCTTCGGTAGCCTGCCCTTGGCTACTCATGATCCGTCTACCCTGATCGGGAGTATGTTTTTGCTCCTCTTGGCCGGGTCGGTGGTCACTACGATCAAGGCCTTGGTCAATGCCCAATCTTACCGAGTTGCGCCGACCGTGGCATGGGCGCTGGCGACCGTCTTTTTGATGACCTTGGATCGCGATCTTTTGCGAATCGCTACTCTTAAGCCCTATTTCCGGCTCGGCGACCTGCCGGTTGCGTCCCAGTATTCTCCGTTGGCGCTTTTTCTGCTTGTGCTCGTAGGCGCCGGCTTGCTGATTCGGTGGATGCTGTTAACCGTGTGGCGGCGGGATAAGGAGGTGCGGTCATGAACTATCCAGTTTGGCAACTTGACTTTGCCGGAGGCGGCCTCCTGATCGCCCTGATTGCCACGATCCATGTTTTTATCGCCCAGTTTGCCGTCGGTGGCGGACTCTTTCTGGTTTTGACCGAGATCAAGGGGCGGCGAGAGAACAACCGGCAGATCCTTGAGTATGTACAGCGCCATGCGCGCTTTTTTCTGGTTTTGACCATGGTGTTGGGCAGCCTGACCGGAATCGGCATCTGGTTTACCATTTCCCTGCTCAGTCCTGCTGCCACTTCGACCCTGATTCACAACTTTGTTTTTGCTTGGGCTATCGAGTGGCTGTTCTTTCTGGTGGAGATTATTTCCATCTTTATTTACACCTATACCTTTGACCGGCTCACTGAGCGTGATCATCTGCGAGTTGGCTGGATCTATGCCGTAAGCGCCTGGTTGTCACTCTTTTTTGTCAGTGGTATCATCGATTTCATGCTCACGCCCGGCGCCTGGTTGCAAACCGGTTCGTTCTGGGACGGTTTTTTTAACCCCACCTTCTGGCCGGCGCTCTTTTTCCGGACCTTTCTCTCGTTGATCCTTGCCGGGTTGTTCGGGTTTTTGACTGCCTGCACGGTCAAAGAGGTGTTTGTGCGTCACTCCCTGATGCGATATTGTGCTACCTGGCTCCTGGTGCCTGTCGTGTTGCTGCTTGGTGCTGCCTGGTGGTACGCGTCGGCCCTGCCGCCTGAGGTGGGGGAGATGATTTTTCACCGCATGCCGTTTCTTACCCAGTATATTCGCCTTTTTGCGATCTGCTCGCCCTTGATTGTTCTTGGCGGTTTGATCATGGCTATCCGGATGCCGGCAGGTGTCAATCGAGTGTTTGCCGTGGTCATGCTGTTAATCGGCTTCTGCTACCTCGGGGCCTTTGAGTTCATTCGGGAGGGCGGCCGGCGGCCGTATATTATCCGCGACCATATGTACGCCAACTCGATTTTCAAGAAAGATATATCCTCCCTGGCTCAGACAGGCGTTATCAAGGCGGCGCGTTGGGTGGAACAGCGGCCTATAACCGATAGCAATCGTGTCCTGGTGGGCAAGGAACTGTTCATGACTCTCTGCCTGTCGTGTCACTCCATTGGCGGGCCAATGAACAATATTCTGCCGCGAACCGAACAGCTCGGGGTAAGGGAGTTGGATATGATTCTTGGCAGCATGGGCCGGGGATACCCGTATATGCCCCCCTTTATAGGCACGGCGGAGGAGCAGAGGGCGTTGACCGCATTTTTGACCACAGCCTTGCATAACCGTCGGGAAGAGCCGTGAGGTTGATTTTAGGGTTTGGATTCAGATACTTTAACGTTATTTTCATAGAGCAATGCGTGGAGAAATAATAGCTATTGGTGACGAGCTGACCTCGGGCCGAATCTTAAACATGACCAGCCATTTTGCTGCCCACCATCTGTTTGCCGTAGGGCATGAGATTGTGGCCATGGCCACAATCGGTGATTCGCCGGAATTGATTGGTTCTGCCTTGACCAAGGCCCTGGATCGTGCCGATTTCGTCATCGTTACCGGGGGCCTGGGGCCGACCAGCGATGATCTGACCAATGAGGCTGTGGCATCAGCGCTGAACCGCCCTGCAACACTTCATCCGGAAATCTTAGTTAAGATTGAGGCCTATCTTGTAGACAGTAAGGCAACCGGGGATCTGCGCAGCCGTGGCGTGAGTTTGGAAAAATTGGCCTGGCTGCCGGCCGGGGCTGAAGTCTTGAAACCTGAAGCCAGTATGGCAGGGTACTTTCTGGTCCATGCCGGGAAACCAATTTTTTTCCTCCCTGGTGTCCCTCATGAGATGAAGGAGCTGTTGACCGATAGCGTCATTCCTCGGTTGGCCGCTTGGCAGCAGGAGGAGCGTCGCTTTGTGCGTCAACTTCTCTACCGGATCTTCGGAATGCCGGAGTCTGAAGTCAATCATCGGGTCAGTCACCTGGAGGCTCATAACTCCATGATCAGACTGGGCTATTATCCGGTTTTTCCGGAAGTCCACCTGAACTTGACCGCCATCGGTACCAGTGAAGAGGAAACCGACAGTCTGTTTGTCCTTGTTGATCAGATGATCAGGGAAGCTATCGGCAGCAGTCTCTACGGCACTGGGGAAGATACTATGGCTACGGCGGTTGGTCTGTTGCTTCGAGAGCACGGTCTGACCCTGGCCTTGGCTGAATCGTGCACCGGGGGTCTGATCTCGCATTTGGTCACCACCGTGCCAGGCAGTTCCGGTTATTATTTGGGTGGGGTTTGTGCGTATAGTAATGCTATGAAGATTAAGTTTCTTGCTGTCGATCCTGAGTTATTGGCGCGACACGGTGCGGTCAGCGGGGAGGTAGCAGAGGCTATGGTCAGGGGTGTTTGTCAGGCCACCGGGGCTGACCTGGGAGTGTCGGTTACCGGAATTGCCGGACCAGATGGCGGCCGCGCAGAGAAACCCGTTGGCACAGTATTTTTCGGCATTGCTTGGAAGGGGGCGGTCAGCCATTGCCGGCGCATTTTTTCTGGCAAACGTGAGGAGATTCAATGCTTGAGCGCCCAGACTGGATTGGACCTGATCCGGCGCAAACTGCTTGAGGAAAAATACTCTTTGGAGTAAAAGCATCCGGGGTGTTGGAGCCTCATTTGTCGGGGAATTCTCGTGCGCAACAACAATGGTGCCCATCCTACGCCTTTGCATGGCGAAATTATAAATTTTTCGACTTGTTACAAGTTTGATGGTCTCGCAAAAAGTCACGGGATGGCTAAGCAAAAGGGCCGATATACAAGGCGCAGTGTGCTTTTGCGAATGAGGCCACACATATGGTGTGCCGAATGAGCAAAAGTGCGCTGCAACGCAGTAGATCGGGCTTTT
>VMSU01000053.1 GCA_013792005.1 Desulfobulbaceae bacterium | reverse complement strand
TCCTCCCGTTATGAATTTAAGATTTAGACAGAAATCAATAACTTCACAATGGCTCAGTTTCTAGGGGGAAGGTTATAATGTAGATACCAGAAAACAGCTTGGAGAACGATGCTCTTTGAAAAATGACTACATGGTTGAAAAGAAAACTTGACAAGGTAGCGATAGAACCTTTCAATCCGCTTCAATTTGCTGCCGGAAGCGACGCAAGAGATCATTCTTAACTACAGTTAAATCCAGAAGATATATATCCCAAGGGAAAAGTAACTCGGCCACACCGGAATCGAACAGCCGATTGACCTCATACTCGGCGTGGGATACACCCCGCTGGTAGGTATAATTAAGAAAGCTTGTGTTGGTATGAAGGATGAATTCTACCCGCATCCCACCCATCCGGGCAAAAAACTTAAGCATCGGAGTCTTGTTTGAACTACCAACATTACCATTTCGTTGAGAACTATTAGCTAACGAGTCTGATACGTCCTCTAGGGTAAGGAATGAACCAGCTCGAATGGCGCTCTCGACTAAATGTTTTTGAAAAATTCGTACATCCCCGATCTGATCTAGCACACCCATAAGCCCCAACTCATCGTCTACTGCTATGTCTGGGTTCTCCATACCTTTGCGAAGCAGCTTTAGGACTTTGGCCTCTGATTCTTTTTTTCTGACCGTGACGTAGATAGGAATCTTCCGGCCCTGTGCATGAAACCAAAGGCGTTTAATCAGAGTTCTTTTTGTGCCAAGTTCATGTTGAAGTCCAATAGCTTCCTTCCATGGGAATACCGTCACTTCACAACAAGAAAAATCATCGTGATTGTGTCGACTCAAGAGAAGGGCTGGCTCTACCTCACCGATTTTTGCATCCTGGCTCCAGACATGTTCATTTAAAAAGTCGAGAAACCGGCTAAATTTCTGCTCGATTTCAGTCTCCCGTTCCCGTTGTTCAATGCTGGCAGCTAGGCTCATGAGTATGAGCTTGCGCTTGGCCTCAAACCGTGCCTTTTTATGGTAGCGGTCATCAAGTGGGATGAGCAGGAGTTCGACAGGGTCACTGATCGTGCAGATCTTGTTAGTCATCTCGAAGTAAGGTGCATAAGGCGCCAGTATATTACTTTTCAGATAATGAACCACCCCATCTGCTGTGCGGGAATAATTGCTTATTGCGGCACGGCACTTATGTTCATCACCACCAATCCCGAACATGTTGCCGATTAGGCTATAAGCCCGACAGCTGGCAGCGTCACGATGTTGTTCATCAAGGATGAGTCGATGGGCATCGGCCAAGGAGTTAACATGGAGAAATTCGAAGACCTGATCACGCACAATGCGGTACCGGTTAACTAGCCCCGTTTCTGCAAGCCGTCGGGCGAAAATACGAGTCACCGGTGAAAATAATCTCGGCTCAATTGTTGACTCTTCGGTAGCGAATGGTCCGTCTTGCTCCAAGAGCCGAAAGATGTTGTCGTTATTGTTCATTCATGGCCTTGGATGGGTGATGAGGGGTGATAGTGGAGGGAAAAATGATAGTCTGAGCTGTTCTGGAAGTCAATCCATTTAAGATGAACATGGCGGCACCATAATCATACCTTGAAGCAACTGGTGGTTACAATTATATATTGTCCTGTTTTTGTGACCATGTTGTCACATGAATGAAAAGGCGCTGTCAATGGCTGAGCACACACTGACTTCATGCATCTACGATGCATTCATGATTGACTATGATTCTTCCAAGTAACTTAAGATAAGTGATTGAAATTGTGTATTTTTAGTTTTCGATTTTGACCAACGCCCGTGGCAGAATCGGTAGAAAGTTACTTTATGATAAACCGCCGCGTGCGGCGTGGGGCGCTTCTAAGTTATAAATCATTTATCGATATCTATATCTAAATGAAATCGATACATTTTCTGACGATTTGTATCTTTCATAATAAATACCGGCGGCAGCCCGGTTGGGAAGCTAAGTAGTCACAATTGTTCCAAGATTGTGCAGGATTTCTGATCGTATGCGAGGAGCATGAACAAGCGTATAGCAGAGCTATGTAACTGTTCTCATAGCGAATAAAACGAGCAAAAAGACAAGTTATATGGAATGATTTATTTTGACCGAGGTCCTTAGGGCAAATGACGGCGGGAGTCGAAGGGGAGCGGGTATTTATTGGGCCTTTTGCCGAAGATTCAAGAGCTGCGCAATATCTTTGCGGCCTATGAAGAGATGGATAACGTGTGAAAACAGTAATCGTTTACCAGTGGCAAGAAACATCCCAAAAGCCTTCGCACCGTAACCGTTCAGCTGCACCCCAGATTCGTTCAAGCAGGGCTGCTTGAACGAATCTGGGGTGCAGCTGAACGGTTACTAAAAACAAACCAGAAGATTATGGCTATAGATACCAGAAAAACCAAAGCACAATTGATTGAAGAATTGCAGGAGTTGCGACAGCTGTTAATCCGAGCTGAGATCGTTACCTCACAGGATATCTCGCACTTGAAATCGGATCATGAGAAAATAAGCGCCGGTGAATATCGCTACCGAGAACTATTTAATAATATTAACAACGGGGTAGCAGTTTATAAACCAAACGATGACGGCAGTAATTTCTTTTTTCTTGATTTTAACAAGGCCGCTGAACGGATTGAGAAGACGAGCAAGAAGGAGGTGATTGGCAAGAGTGTTCTTGATGTTTTTCCTGGAGTGAGAGAATTTGGTCTTTTTGATGTCTTGATACGGGTCTGGCAGACTGGTAAGCCAGAACATCATCCGGTTACGATCTATCACGATCACAGAATCAGCGGCTGGAGGGAAAACTATGTCTACAAATTACCTACAGGCGAAATTGTTGCTGTGTATGATGATATTACTGAATTGAAGCAGGCAGAGGAAAAGCTGGTAGGCGTATATTTTGATATGGAAAAAAAGGTAGCCTCTCAGGCGCAGGTGATTATTACCATCAACAAGAAGCTGATGCATGCAGATAAGCTGAATTCTCTGGGCAGACTCGCTGCCACTCTTGCCCATGAAATACGAAATCCTCTCTCCGGGATCAATATCAACCTGAGCACCCTTGAAAAGATCTGTAGTAAGCAATGTAATCATCAGACTATTGAAAATCTTTTTTCTCAGATCAAGCTGGCCTCTCGTTCGATTGAATCTGTTATTCGGCGGGTTATGGATTATTCCAAGCCTATTACTCCACTTTTTCGACAGGCGGATGTCAATCAGTCCATCAACGAAGCGTTTACTCTTATTGGAGTTGCTTTTAGAAAGGCTGGTGTCAAGACCGAAAAAGAATTACAGGGCAATCTGCCCTTGATTCAGCTCGATCCTCAGCTTTTTGTGCAGGTGATGGTTAATCTGCTGACTAATGCCATTGATGCCGTGAGAAAATTACCAGGTGAGAAAAAAATCAAAGTGATTTCTATTTTAAAACAGAACATGATCAGTGTCACGGTTGCAGATAACGGGTCTGGGATTGCGCCTGATTTGGTCAGCGCTGTTTTCGCGCCATTTTTTACCACCAAGGCTGATGGCACTGGCATCGGACTCAGTATCTGTGAGAGGATTATTCTCGATCATGATGGGTCAATACATGTCGGCTCGAGCCAATGGGGAGGGGCAGCCTTTACCATTAACCTGCCGTTGGAAAAAGGAAAAAATGCTATCCTCTAATACTTTTCTTATCTATGTGGTTGATGATGAACAGACGATCAGGGAAGGAATAAGCCTCGCACTGAATACCGAGTTCAGAATTCTGACCTTTGAAACAGCGGAAGATGTTCTTGCAAAGCTGGCATCTCCCGGCATTGCTCCTGATCTTCTCCTGTTGGATCTCGGCCTGCCAGGGATGAGCGGTATTGACGCCTTACGGATTATTAAAGGAAAATACCCAGGCCTTCAGGTAGTTATCATAACCGCGTATGAAGATGTTGAAACAGCTGTCCGGGTAATGAAACTCGGCGCGTATGATTACGTGGTTAAGCCGTTGCATATGGCGAGTTTGGTGGTGACCATCAACCATGCCCTGGAAACTCTTCATATGCGCAGGGAAATTCAGCGAGTGCAGGAACTGTGCCTCCAGGAGAGTCATCCCTATTTCGTGGGGGAGAGCGATGCCATCCTCCAGGTGATGGATTTTGTCGATCAGGTGGCAGCGAGTCCGGACACCCCAGTTCTTATTTCTGGTGAAACAGGGACCGGCAAGGAGTTGGTTGCCAGTGCTATTCATTATCGAAGCCCAAATTCTCAGGGCCCATTGATTAAGATAAACTGTGCGGCTATCCCCACGGAGCTTATTGAAAGTGAACTTTTTGGTTATGTCACCGGGGCATTCAGCGGCGCCCGTGTCGGTGGTAAAATTGGCTTGTTAGCAGAGGCCAATAACGGCAGTTTGTTTCTTGATGAGATCGGTGATTTAGGTTTGAGCGCTCAGGCGAAACTGCTCCGTTTTCTTGAAGAGGGTGAATTTTATCGAGTAGGTTCCTCCCAACCAATTAAAGTGACAACTCGGTTGGTGGCTGCCACCAACAAAAATCTGGAAGAGATGATGCAAGAAGGAGTGTTCAGAAAAGACCTTTATTTCAGACTGGCGGTGGTCAAGGTTAAAATACCGAGTCTCAAAGAACGTTGTGCTGATATTCTGCCGCTCAGCAGATATTTTCTTGAGTTGTTTTCCGCAAAATTTGGCAAGTCATATCGTGCTATCTCTCCCGATGCTGAAAAATTATTAGTTCAACACAACTGGATGGGGAATATTCGAGAACTGAAAAACAGTATCGAACGGGGGGTCTTGCTGGGCAAGGGACCGGCGCTGTTAGCGGATGATCTGCAACTTGAACGATTGGAGTCGGGGAGAGAGAAGGGTGTGAGTGGGTTGGAATTACCGGATATTAGCTCTCAAGGAATTGATCTTGATGAGGTTGTGAGAAATGTTGAACGTAACTATATTGAAAAAGCCTTGTTGCTTGGGGATGGTAACGAGAGTAAGGCGGCAAGGTTTCTCCACATGAATCATCACACTTTCAGGTACCGGAGGAAAAAACTTTTCAGTTGAAAAAACGTAATTAACCAGGTTGACGGTGATCAGTTGCCGGTTTACGGTTAACAGATTTACGGAGACCAGTCATTGGTAACAATCACTCACCGTTAACTGCTATTCACACCATAAATACTTTTGATTCGGTGGCCGCCAACTGATGGCAAAAATACGTATCGAAAACCTCGGGCTTATGGTCGATGTCAATCCGGGGCTCAATCTCTTGAATAACTTTCTTGTCGGGGAATCCCCTATCCATTCGGTATGTGGCGGCAAGGCCAGGTGTGGATGCTGCCGCATAAAAATTCTTGCCGGAGAAAAAGGCCTTTCTCCTGTCAATAAGCTTGAAATTAACAGGCTTGGAGAAGCCGCTATCAAGAAAGGGTGGAGGCTGTCCTGCCAAGCCTACACCCTGCGGGATATCCAAATTTATATGCCTTATGGTTATGAGCTTGACTCGTTCTGCTCTGAGAAATAATCTAAAAACCTCTCCATCTCACTCACCTCTTTTCTGAATTCCTTTCATATTCTCATTGATATCTTCCTGGTTTCTCAAATTTTCAATTTTGTTTCGCAATTCTTCTAATGTGGCGCATTTGAAGATAGGGGCCGCATAGTAATTTTTAAGGCTATCATCACGGATTTGCATTAATAATAATTATTACCAGCTCATGGT
>VMSU01000052.1 GCA_013792005.1 Desulfobulbaceae bacterium | reverse complement strand
ACTAGGCAAGGAACCTTTTTTTTTGTCCATTCGAGTCCCCTTCCACCTCTTTTACTCTTGTTTTTTACCCACCTGTGGATACAATGCTTTTAGTGTTCGCTTTTACTTCTCCTCCTGATTAGGTCAATAAATACACTCTACTAACGGAAGTTGATCATGAGTTCTTCTCTTTTACGTCCAGACAGCTACGCCAGGAATACTCTTGAACGATATACAGGATCCACGGTTGATGAGTTTGGTTCATATATATTATTATGCAACTTTCCTCGATATGTGCAGGATTTTTCAGATAAAACTGGGAATCCCATTAAGTCGGGCTACTGGGACGTTGTTCATGATCAGCAGACCGGAGTTTCTATAATCAATTACGGTGTTGGTTCCCCATCTTCAGGGATTATTATGCACTGTTTGTCATTTTTAGATAATTTAGAGTGCGTCATTATGCTAGGTATGTGTGGAGGCATCGCTGATGACCTGGATGTGGGTGATATAATTATTCCTACGGCCAGTATCCGTGATGAAGGGACCAGTCAACATTATCTTCCTAAGGATGTGCCGGCACAGCCTGGCTTTTGGATTAATCGCATTTGTGAGGAGGTAATTACTGAGAGGACATCAAAAAAACCTCGTAACGGAATTATGTTGACCACCGATTACCGGATGTGGGAGTTCGATCAAGAATTTATTGATTATATCTTAAAGCATCGAATACTTGCCATTGATATGGAAATAGCAACCCTGTTTTCTGTCGGCTACGCCTTAAACGTGCCAACTGGTGCGATCATGTTGGTCTCTGATCTGCCATTGCGCAAAGGGGGTATCAAGAGTAAGGACAGTGCTTCTGATTTTTTTTGTAAATTTACCGACAATCATCTGCAGATGGGTATCGATATTATGGCGACGATTCGTCGGGACATTGATAAAAATGGCAAGGATGGTCAGTGCAAGGTTGGTATGTGATTGCCGTGACGAGAAAGAGCCATTGCTCCCAGAATGATTGTTTGATTTCACCTTTTCAGTGTCGTGTCTATCAGCTTGTAGCGCAGATTCCGAGAGGGAGGGTTATGACCTATCGAGGAATTGCCTCAGCGATACGATGCGCCAGTTGTCAAGCAGTCGGGCAGGCGTTGCGAAAGAATCCATTCGCCCCCCATGTCCCTTGTCATCGGGTTATAAAAAGTGATCTGACCTCTGGAGGTTTTTTGGGGAAGCGGGAGTCCGCCGCTATACAGCGCAAGCTTGAGCTTCTTGAGGCAGAGGGTGTTGATTTCAAGGATGGAGTATTATCTAATCCAGATTGGGTTGTTACATTGGGATGAGTGGCAGATATACAGGTTTCCACCGCATCATTGTGATTAGTTCTTTGATTCGGTGGATATTGTTGTTGTGTTGAAAACTGCTGAAGACGCAGAGTCGTCCTGCATTCGCCTTGATTGCTGCTTCACCCACCGCAAAAGCGACTTCCAGAGTTACTTCATTTAATTTGTCGATAGGTGGAAAAAGGATCCCTTTTTTTAGATCCGACTTAGATACTTGGCGTGATACGGCTTTTGCTGCGGCAGTGAAGAACGAGGGGAGGACTTCTCTTGCCCCGGAGGTCAAGACTCCAAGTCCGACACCAGGGAAGATGAAGACATTATTGCATTGCCCGATGCGGATCATATCACCGCCGGAGGATACTGGCTCAAATGGACTTCCGGTGGCCACCAGTGCCTGACCGTTAGTCCATTGGTAAATGTCGCTTGGTTCAGCTTCGGACATAGATGTGGGATTACTGAGTGGCAGGATGACGGGTCGGGAACTATTGGCCAGCATGGCTGTGACGATTTCTCTTGTGAAACAACCATATTGACCCGAGGTGCCAATGAGCACTGTAATCTTAGCGTTCCTGATAACATTAAGTAGAGATGCGTCTCCTGTTTTTCTGAGCCACGACAGGTGTTCAGGATTCTTGGCAAATTTTTCCTTATACGGTTCGATCTTCCGATCAGAAGTCACAAGACCGTGACTGTCCAAGGTAAAGATTTTTGCCTTGGCTTCAGAGGGAGTTAGTCCCGCTTCAATCAAAGCAACATCAATCTGTTCTGCAATGCCTACTCCTCCAGCGCCTGCTCCATGGATCAAATAGATCTGGTCAGTGATCGATTCCTTTTTGATTGCCATGGCCGAGAATATTCCCGCCAAGGTAATAGCCCCGGTTCCTTGGATGTCGTCGTTAAATGAAATCAGGTCATGAAGGTAGCTGTCGCGAATGGCAAAGGCATTTTGTTTGGAAAAATCTTCCCATTGACAGAGGGCATTGGGGAATACAGCTCGGAATGCCCGGGCAAAACGCTGGATAAATTCAATGTAGGCATCTCCTTTGAGGCGTTCGTGGTGCCAGCCCAAGTACTCATCATCGTTCAGCAGTGTTTGGTTGTCGGTGCCGACATCGAGAGAGATCGGCAGGCAATGCCAGGGGGCAATACCTGCTCCTTGGGTGTAAAGCATCAATTTCCCCAAGCAGATAGCGATACCGCCAGCTCCCTGGTCGCCGATTCCCAGTATTCCCTGATTATCCGTGACCACAGCCACCCGGATGTCACGGTGAGTGAACTGCCGCAGGATACTTTCTGCTTTGTCGATGTTGCCAGGGTAGAGATGCAGGCCGTTGGCCTGGCGGAATATTGACGAGTAATGCTGGCATGCCAGCCCGACGGTGGGAGTATAGATGATCCGCATGTAGCGGGCGATATCTGCGGCGATTACGGCGTGGGCGAGCGTTACGTTGCGATCGAAAAGTGATCTGATGTAGATGAATTTTTCGATGTCGCTGGTCTTGGCGTTGACTTTTTTCACGGAGTTAGAGATTTGCTGCTCCAGGGTTCTGACCGATGGAGGTGCCGAACCATCCACTTCCAGTGCGTCCCTTTCTTCCTGGGTAAAGGCAGTTCCCTTGCATGTGTAAGAATTTCCAAACAGGTCAAATCCGCGCTGGAAGACGGAGATTGCTTTGGTGTTGCCATACTCATCATAGCTGAATCCATAGTTGTGTTGGGACATGGGCATGGCGGATCCTCCGAGATCTTATGCAGTAGGGGCAACTATGGCGGGTAAATAAATTGAAACAGTGGTGCCGTGGTTTTCGGTCGAGGATACGGCAATGTGACCATGGTGCTTACGGATAATGGAATGGCAGAGTGCCAATCCAAGCCCTTTTCCCTTGGTCGATCCTTTACTGCTGGTGGTGAAATAGGGATCAAAGATTCTGTCAATAATTTGCGGGCTGATGCCAATCCCCTCATCTCTTAATGTGATCAAAACTGAGTCTTGATTCAAAGGGGTGCAATTATACTCCTCGGGAACATTGTGTGCCTCGATGGTCAGCGTGCCCCCTTTCGGCATAGCTTCGGCTGCGTTGTAGAAGAGGTTCCTCAAGACTGTACGTAATTGTTCATTGTCTCCGCTGATAGGCCAGATGTCATCGTCAATGTTGACATTGGTCTTAACATTGGGCAGAGTCTTGCTAAATCGGTCTATATTCCCATGGATGAGCATGGGGACGGAGATGTATTTTAAGATTGGTGTTCCGCCCTTGGAAAAGGTGAGCAATTGGCTTGTTAGCTCAGTTGTGAGGTTGGTAACCATCTTGGCCTGGCCGAGCCATTGCGTTAACCGTTCTGGGCGTTTTTCCATGCTGGCAAGGTCAATGTAGCCACCGAGGGCGGTCAATAGGTTATTGAAGTCATGGGCTAGTCCGCCGCAGAGAGAGGCAATGGACTCCAGGTTGATATTTTTTTGTCGTTCCTCTTCAAGGGTTTTTTGATGTGAGATGTCCTTGGCAATATGGATGGAGCCGATAATTTCCCCTTCACGTCGAATGGGCACCACTGTGACGAGAAGCGGGATGCCGAGGTGAGGATCGTTGACCTCGCTGGTATGGGATCGACCGGTGGCGAGTAGTTCACGGTGGGGGCAGGTCGTCCAGGGGGTGCAACTGGAGTGGAAAATCTGACAGCATTTAGCGCCAATAATTTCTTCCGGTGATTTGCCCAAAAAATCGATCAAGGCCTGGTTGGCATGGAGTATAGTAAAATCTCGATCATGGATCGAGATGAAATCTGGCATGGAGTCGAAGGTGATCTGCCATCGCTTGTTCGCGTTGGTTAACTCCTGTTCGATCTGTAGGCGGGTCTGGATTT
>VMSU01000051.1 GCA_013792005.1 Desulfobulbaceae bacterium | reverse complement strand
TCAAACCCATGGCGGAGGCATTAAACACCCTTATCGATATCTATACTTCAAAAATAACCCTGGCCGACCAGCACACCAAGACTTTGCAAGACCTGCTTGACCGTCCAGGAGACCCACCTCAGGCGGCCGAAATCATTGAACAGGTCAAAGCAATTAAAGATATTACATCTTCCTTGCGCCTCCAATGAGCAAACACCTTCTGTCTTTTTCCTGCCTCTCTTTGCTGATGGCCTCGATTGTCTACAGCATGGGAAGACCGGCACACGACTTTGATAAGAACGAGTGCGGCATCTGCCACACCACCGAATCAAATAATATCACCACAGAAGTCTACTCAGCATTGACATCAAAATGCATGACCTGCCACACAACTCTCTACGACAATGGCTACATGCACCCAGTGGACATTCTTCCCCTAAAAGTTCGCATTCCACTTGATTTTCCATTGTCCCCATCAGGGACACTCACCTGTGTTACCTGCCATGACATTCACTCCTCTCAAATTACTCCATTTGGGACGAAGTCATCGTTTTTACGACGCAATGAGTCGGGCAAGATCTTTTGCGACATCTGCCACCAGAACTCAGACACCCTGACCTCTGGCGGACACGAGACAGTATTCAGGGAGGCTCACTTCGAGTCCAATTACGTCGCCGAAGATCAAGACCTAGCAATCGACGCCATGTCACGCAATTGCCTATCCTGCCATGATGGTTCACTCGGTTCCGCAGTCCAAGTTAACGCCGGCACCTGGAGCCATTCGGTAAACCTCATAGATCATGACAACGGCGGCATGCATCCTATCGGCATGAGATACAGCGACATCGTCGAATCCAAACCAAAAGCTGCACTCAGGCCCATTGATCAGGTTGACAAACGCATCCGTTTCTTTGATGATGGAAAGATGGGGTGCGGATCCTGTCACGACCCATACTCATCAATTCCCCAAAAACTGGTCATCGAAGACTTCCAGAGCCAACTCTGCTTCGCATGCCACAAAATGGACGGGAGATAATCACCATGCAAACCCAATATAAACGGCGCACGTACTACATTAAAAACAGCGCGCAAAGTAAGTTCATTTTTCGTTTTGTCATGCTCTCCATCCTCGGAGGAACCTTGGCTCTAGGGGCGTTCAACTACCTCGCCTTCAAAAAAATCAATTCCGTCCTCTACTCCATGCGTCTACCTAAAATATCGCCGGGCGGGCTTCTCTGGGATGAAATGATCTATACCAATGCCTTTGTCATCCTTTTCATCCTGATCGCCTTCGCACTGACAGCCAGAGGCCTGTTCAACAAAATCCATGGTCCTCTCAAGAAATTGACCAGTGACATTCTCAGAATAACCGAGGGTGAACTCCAATTTCCAATAACACTCCGACAGAACGATGAATTCCGTGATATTGCCGACGAGTTAAGCGCTATGAAAACCAGTCTCAATCAGCGGATGACAAAAATCCAAGAACTGGCAGACACCATTGTCCGCCTGTCGAAAACGCCACAATCCGATAATACCAGCGAAACTCTCGCCAACTTGAAAGTCGCTGTCTCCGATCTCCGAAAAGCAACAGGGGCCTTTGTCTTATGAGAATTCTCCTCGCTGTTTTCCTCATCATCACTGCTCTCTTTCTTAACCCCAGCTTAGTCCTTGCGGTCCACGACGAACAGGGAGACACCCAGTGCCTTGACTGCCACCAGACCCTTCCCTTCGACCGTGAGAAACTGTCCTACACCGAAGATGTCGGCACGACTTGCAAGAAATGCCACCAGAACTTTCCGTGCAACTCGAAAAACAGCGCAGATTCTTTTTCCCATCCTCTGGAAGTCACACCCTCCATGCCCATCCCCCGGGACATGCCTTTGACTGCAAGCGGCAATATCACCTGCATCACCTGCCACTCCTATCATGCTGAATTCTGGGATGCCGAATACAATAATGAATCACTACTCCGACGCACCAAGGGAATGAAGCTCTGCCACACCTGCCACCAAAATTTCCCCCAACCCTGACTTTTCCCCCTTGACAAAGGAGCAGCTCCGGAATAATAATCGTATCCAGTAGTGTTGTGAATCATCATTCATTTACAATTTAAACAAGGAGAAAAAAGATGCTGAAAAAAACCATGAAGACCGCAGCAATCGCTGCTGTTGGATTCTGTTTCACCATGATGGCTGCCAATACATCATTCGCAGGCAACGCAGGTCCTGAAGAAATCACCATGCAGACTGCTGCCGCCACCAAGCCTTCCAAATTCCCTCACAAGAAACATCAGGATACGATAAAGTGTGAAGAGTGTCACCACACCATGACTGCTGATGGCAAGAAGGGTCCCTACGTTGCCGGTGAAGAAAAAAAATGTGAGTCCTGTCACAATAAGGATTTCGCCAATGTTCAGCTGAACTCTCTTAAGGCCGTTGGCCATGCTGCCTGCAAAGATTGCCACAAAAAGATGGAGAAAGAGGGCAAGAATGCCCCGACCAAGTGTACTGGTTGCCACACTAAGTAATCAGGAAACATCTCTGTCTCCAATAAAAAAAGCTGCTCTTCGGGGCAGCTTTTTTTATTGATCCCTATATCTCCACAGCAGAGCACGCCCTTTCCCACCGCACACATTTGACCCCTTATTGTGTCCGCTGCCCTGCACCACTGCCCCTTACCTTTATTGCACACGACACCTGTCCATAGTGAGAACTTCGGCGCCCATATCTGACATTAAGATCGACACACCTCCCCCAGAGACAACAAGCGCCAAGCGCAGACCCCGTCAACCCTGGGTTTGGGGACAGATCCAGATCAGCATCTTTCTGCTTAGTATCAGCGGCCTGTTGACCGTCGCCATTATCGCCAGTCTGTACCTGCTTGCAGCATTAAACCTGCCAGATATCAGCTCCATGGCCGATTACCAACCTAACGCCACCTCATTAATTTTCGACAAGGATAATGAAACCATCGGCTGGGCCTTTACCGAAAACCGCAGGCTGGCAAACATTGAGGAGATGCCAAAACTGCTTACCAAGGCCTTTATTGCTGCCGAGGACGCCCGATTTTTCCAGCATCAAGGGGTCGACACCTTGTCAATCGTCAGGGCCTTGATCCACAACATACGCAGTGGTGGTAAACAAGGAGCAAGCACAATCACCCAACAAGTCGCCCGCTCACTCCTCCTTTCTCCGGAAAAAACCTACACCAGAAAAATTAAAGAGGCCATCCTGGCCTACCGAATCGATAAGTTCCTGTCAAAAAACGAGATCCTGCATATCTACCTGAACCAGATCTACCTTGGAGAAGGGACCTATGGTGTTGGCGCCGCCGCGCAAACATATTTCGGCAAAACGCTGAAAAACCTGACCTTGGCAGAAATATCCATCCTGGCCGGGCTCCCTCAGGCACCGAGCCGATACTCCCCCTTCAAACACTTCGAGCGGGCCAAAGCGAGACAGGCGTATGTCTTAAATCGCATGGCCGAAGACGGCTATATCACACCGACTGCAGCCCGCAATGCCTATCGAGACCCCTTGCTGTGGGCCACACAAGCGGGCCCGCCTGACGCTGCCGGGTACTTTGTCCAACAAGTAAAAAACTACATCGCCACCACCTATGGTCGTGATGTGCTGAATCAAGGAGGGCTCACGATTCGGACAACCATTGACCTCAACCTGCAGAGAAACGCTGTCAGCGCTATCCAGCAAGGAGTTGCCCAGTGGAAGATCAGACAACCAACCGGCGGCCCCCCTCCCCAATCCGCCCTGATCTGTATTGAAATCGGCAGCGGTAGAGTGCTGGCCTTAGTCGGCGGGACGGACTTCAAATCAAGCCAGTTCAATCGGGCAACCCAGGCCCGACGTCAGCCAGGATCCTCGTTCAAACCCATCATCTATGCAGCGGCCTTGGAAAAAGGATACACCCCCAACAGCATTATTGATGACTCCCCCGTCGAGTTTAAAACCGGGCCCACCATCTGGCGCCCCAAAAATTATAATGGCAAATTCAATGGTCCAACTTCCCTCCGCAATGCTCTGATCCACTCCAACAACATTGTCACAATTAAACTGCTGCAAGCGGTTGGCACCAAACCAGCTATCAAATTTGCTCAGGACCTGGGCATCAACTCGCCACTCTCTCCTAATCTTTCACTAGCGTTGGGCTCTTCGGTTGTTTCCCTCGCAGAACTTACCGCGGCATACGGAGTGTTTGCCAACAACGGTCAATACCAAGCGCCACAATTCATCGATTCGATTATTGATCGCAATGGCAAAGTCCTTGAAAAAGCCGCAAACACACCTCGGCAGGCAATAGATGAACGCGTAGCCTACCAGATTACCTATCTCCTCAAAGGAGTTATTGCAGAAGGAACAGGAAGGAAGGCCCAGGGTATCCCCTTTTCGGCCGGCAAGACCGGCACCACCGATGACAACATCGACGCATGGTTTGTCGGCTATACCCCGCGCCTCGCCACCGGAGTGTGGATGGGGTACGACAAGCTGCAATCTCTGGGAAAAAAAGAGACGGGAGGACAAGCCACTGCACCTACATGGCTCGCCTTCATGAACGGGGCGACCGACTACCAGGCCACGAATGACTTCAGAGTACCTGAGGGGATAACCTTCGTCCCGATTGGCAACGAACACAGGGATACAAATCTGGAACAAGAGGATAACGCGGCAACAACAGACTCATCCCAAGGCAACCTCTCCTCAGGACAACAGGGAAACAACGAAAATAACTTGGGGGAGTACCCAGAGGACTCGGAAGCAGCGTACGAAGGCAACGAACAGCTATAACGCAAACAAGATCAGGCAGTAGCTTGCGCATAGCGCCACTGCCTGATCTAAAAAATAATCCTTTTAAGCTCCGCTCGCAAGTTTCCTGGGCAGATCAGCAAGTTCATCCTTGGCCTGGAACACCAGCACAAAATTCTTTGAAAGAACCTCTGTCAATTTTTCAATATCCCCTTTATTCGGTAAAGTTACCCGAATGGCGACCTCCTTTTTGCCTTCGCCGGCATCATCATAAGAAGTCAACATACTGATAATTCGGGCATCATTTTCACGCAGAACCTTAACCACCTCGGTGACGGCGCCAGGCGCATCCGGCAGATTGAACACATATTGAATCGCACCATCCTTAATTCCGGTAGCATGAATAAACCCCAAGAGAACATCGGTTTCACTCAGGATACCAGTAAGATGACCAGAATCATTAAGCACAGGAATTCCTGAAATCTTATTTTCCAACATGATCAGAGCCGCCTTCTCCAAAGAGTCGGTCATCTTCATGGTAATCGGATTCTTGGTCATCACATCCTTAACCTTCATCTCTGACAACAGATAATACAGCTCATGAATATCAAGAGATGTCGTCTTAGATGGCGAGGCCTCCTTGACATCACGGTCAGTAATGATCCCCAACAATTTACCATGGGACACCACCGGCAGCTTACGGATATTGTTCTCCTTCATAATCCTGGTCGCACGCATCAACGAAGTATTTTCATCAACAGTCAAGACATCTTTTGCCATCCAGTCCCTAATCAACATCGCTCGTCCTCAATAGTATTGGTAATTTCCTCATAGCGAAACAAAACCACAGGCGGCGAAAACATAATTCCTACCAGTCACACCCGCGCAAGTTCGCTGCCGCCTCTCCGGCAACCTTCACTCATTCCACCTTGCTACAAATTGATTCTAGTGTAAATTATTGGCTTCACTCTGGCAAGCCAGTAAGTGACACCGTCTAGAAAAATATTGCAATTGAATCCTCCAAACGGTACAAAAGATCCGAATCCTAAGGTTTGCACATTCATGCTCATCCCCTCCACGGCTAATACCCCTTGAACCCACCTCTTTCAGATCCGGTCATCAGCGCCATCCTCAACTTTCTGAGCGCTGAAAAAGACTTCGTATTCCTTGAGACCAGCAGAACAACTGCCGAGGAGAAAACCTCTCTCCTGTTCAACGCGCCTGTTGCTCGCCTGACATTCCAGGCAGGACAAGCGCCTGACCATTTTTTCACTCGTGCCCAGGAATATCTCGACCAAGGCTATTTCCTGGCTGGCTGGTTTGGCTACGAGTTCGGTTATGCCTTAGAAGCCTCCCTCCACCCTCTCCTTGCTGAACTTGGGGATATCTCTCTGGCCGAATTAGGGGTCTATCGCACACCAATCATCTTCGACCACTCACTCCCAGGCCACGAGTGGGAGCGCCTACTGCCATTCAAGCTCAACGGAAAACACACGCCCCCACCCTACCAGATAAGCAACCTCACCCCCTCGATCACCAGAGATGAGTATCTCGCAGCGCTTGATCGAATCAAGGAGTATATCGCGGCAGGTGACACCTACCAGGTTAACTACACCCTCAAACTCCTGTTCGACTTCACCGGTAGCCCTGAGTCCCTGTATCTTGCCCTCCGCCGCAACCAACCGGTGAGCTACAGCGCCTATCTCCATCTCGGAAACGAACGGATACTCTCATTCTCGCCAGAACTTTTTTTCCGCAAATCAGAGCGCCGCTGCCAGGTCAAGCCGATGAAGGGCACCATGGCCCGAGGACGAACCGTCGACGAAGACCTACGCCTCGCCACAGACCTGCGCAACGACCCCAAAAACCGCAGCGAAAACGTCATGATTGTAGACCTGCTCCGTAATGACCTGGGCCGCCTCAGCGCCATGGGTGGCGTTGAGGTAACGTCCCTGTTCCAAGTGGAAACCTATTCCACCGTCCACCAACTGACTTCTTCCATAGAAGGACAGATTGACGCCCGTGTCGGTCTGGAGCAACTCTTCAGAGCCCTCTTTCCCTGCGGCTCAGTCACCGGCGCGCCAAAGATCAGGACCATGGAGATCATCAATGAACTGGAACCAAAAAAGCGAGGAGTATACACCGGGGCCATTGGCTACTTTTCACCACACGGCGAAGCCGTATTCAACGTCCCCATCCGCACAGTTCTGCTACGACAAGGAGGCAGAGGAGAAATGGGAATCGGCTCCGGCGTTGTTCATGACTCCGCCCCGATGGCTGAATGGCAAGAGTGCCTGCTTAAGGGACAGTTTCTGACTCATCCAAGATCCGATTTTCAACTCATTGAAACTCTACTCTGGCAAAAGACCTCAGGATTCTGGCTTCTTGATCTTCACTTAAACCGCTTGGCGCAATCCGCTCGATACTTCAACTACCCTGTAGATCTTGAGGCACTCAAAGAGAAACTCAACCAGGAATCAGGCGCTTGGAAGAATGGCCCCGCAAGGGTTCGTCTCCTCCTGTATCGGGACGGCACGGTATCCATTGAACAGAATCAATGCCCCGCCCCTGCTGCCATCAATATCCCGTTGTCAACACTTGGCGAGCCCCCCCTACCTCGTGTAATCCTCAGCTCAAAATCCTCAGATTCAAGCTCCCCCTTTCTCTACCACAAGACGACCCGCCGCGACCTGTATACCCGAGAGCGACAGAAGGCTCTGGACTGCGGCGCTATAGACGTCATCTTCACCAACGAAAGAGGAGAGGTTACAGAGGGTAGCATCAGCAATATCCTGATCCGCCAAGGGGAACAATTCTTCACACCACCTATTGACTCAGGCCTGCTCCCCGGCGTCTGCCGCGAATTTCTCTTGGCACGCCATCCGGGATTGATCATGGAAAAAATCCTGTTTCCCCAAGATCTGCACAACGCCCAAGCCCTTTACCTCATCAATTCAGTACGCGGGGTAGTCCAAGTCCAACTCGAACCTACAGCCCCTGACTAATGGCGCGGATAAGATCGGCCTTGCCGATTACCCCAACCAGAGTGCCGCGAAACAACACCGGCAAGGTATGGATCTTCTTCTCCGACATAATGGTAGCAATATCGCTGAGCGGAGTATCTTCATCCACCGTCACGGGATTGCGAGCGCAAATGTCCCCGACAGTACTACCCGCTATCTTCTTGATTTCCTGATCCATCTTGCCAGGGCTCTCCAGAAATAGCACCGAGTCAAGAATAGAGATCACAGTCGGGATATGAACATTTTTCGTCTGATCGATAAGATCGCTTTCCGTCACCACCCCCACCAAATCCCCAGAGGTATCCACCACTGGCGCCCCCCCTATCTTCTTGCTCAAAAACAGCGTGGCCAGTTCTTTGACTGGCATATCCTGAGCCACGGTGATCACCTGACGGGTCATAATATCCTGTGCTGTCAACATATACTCTTCTCCTCTCTAGTCGAGATCGATTCTCTCAGGGTATCCCAAGGACGTCTGCCTCACCCGCCCTCGAATATTTCTTGAAAAACGGCAGGTAATTCCGCCGCCACCTCCGAGGCCAAAAAGCCCCCATAACTCCTCGTCCGAACCAACCGGTCAGCAGCCATCCCATGGACTAATACCCCAAGACAAGCAGCATCCCAGGCAGTTAACCCTTGTGACAGCAAGGAGCCAATCACACCAGCCAGCACATCCCCCATCCCGCCTGCCGCCATCCCCGGATTACCACTCGAATTAATCGCGACCCGGCCATCAGGACCAGCGATGACCGTCGCAGCGCCTTTAAGCACCACCACAGCCCCCTTGCTCTGGGCGTAGTCAGCCGCTACCTGAATTCTGTCCCCTTGAATCTCCATAACGCTAAGGCCGGTCAATCTGGCCATTTCTCCAGGGTGCGGGGTCAATACCCGTTCTGGCGCACCGGAACGGACAGGGAGCGCCATTCCCAGGGCAGTCAAGGCATCAGCATCCACCACCATGGGCAGACTCACCTCCCGATAGAGACGGCAGATCAAATCCACCGTCTCAGGCGCGGACCCGAGACCAGGCCCAAGAACCAGCGCATCCTTGTCCTTCAAGGCCAAAGCGATTGCCGCCGAGTCCAATACCCCCAGGAAATAATCTGAGGCAAGGGGGATGGTCATGGCCTCCATCAGACTCACCTCAAACACCGGATTAAGCAACCGAGGGATCGCGAGGCTGGCCAGACCCACCCCACTACGCAGAGCGCCTAGGACAGCAAGCATGGCAGCGCCGGTTTTCCCCTGCGACCCCGCAAGAAGAAGCAGATGCCCAAAAGTTCCCTTGTGACTGGTAGGCTGACGAACTGACAAAAGTCCGATAGCATACCCTGGAACAAGAAATTCGGTTACCAGGCCAAACTCATCAATGATCGCGTCCGGAATGCCAATGTCGGCAACCTCCAGACGCCCGACATACCCAATCCCAGGATGAATAACCTGACCAGGCTTAGCAAGACCAAAAGTCACGGTGAGTCCTGCACGCACACAGCTCCCCAACGGACAGCCAGTATCGCTATTCAACCCTGACGGGATATCTACGCTGATAACAGATCGATTGGCCTGATTGATCAGATCAATAGCTCGGGCGAAATGTCCTGAAACAGTCCGGGCAAGCCCGGTCCCGAAAATTGCATCCACCAGAAAATCGGCGCAGGCAAACTCCGTCTCGCAAACTGATACCGACTCAGACGACAGAACTTTGACAACCGGCACCGAGAGCTTCTGAACAATCCGCCAATTGATAGCCGCATCACCCTGCCATACCTCGGGATCCACCAAACTAACAATCATGACCCGACATCCAGCCTGATAGAGATATCGGGCAACAACCAAGCCGTCACCACCGTTATTCCCCGGCCCCACAACGACAACAGCCCGTTTGCCAGACACCGGCCCCTGCCAGCGGCAGATGAACTCCACCACCGACCGACCGGCATTTTCCATCAATACCACACCAGGAATGCCGTACTCCTGAATAGCTCGATGATCAATTGCCCGCATGTCCGCCGCTTTCGCCAGTTTCATAGCCCCCACTCCACTCGATTTCACCAGCATTGGGTGTTGGGTTACGCTTCGCTAACCCAACCTACAATAAATTGTTCGATCAATGCACCATCTTGATATTACGTTCATAGTCAAAACTCTCGTCATGGGGCGGAGCATGACAGGAGAGACAGACTGAAGCCTCCGGTTTGCGGATCATGGAATTACCCATAGGGTCTTGGGTATGTTTGCGGCCTGCCCCGTGACAGGTTTCACACCCCACGCCACGCCTGACCTCCGCGATTGAGAGCGCCTCACTGGCCCGGTCCATCCCTACTCCGGTAACGTGACACGGCAGACAATTGACATTAAATTGCTGATCCTTATTCACCAATGTAACATACGCGCTAGCATGAGGGGTTTTTTGCCAGGCGGCAGCCTGCTCGGCATGGCACGAGGTGCAACGGGCAGACCCCAGATAGTTTGAATCAACTTCCACCTGAGTCTTCGCCAGTTCGCGCCCCAATTGATTCAGGGCACGATCCAGACGATCACTGACTTCCACCACATCACGTTGGTCCGGCAGACTCGAGTCCAAAGTAAAAAACCGGTTTCGATAAGTAGACGGATTCCCCTCTGGACTTTCTGCCGCTGGGTCACACAAGATAAGCTCTTGAATCTCATCGCGCAATTCCCGCTCACGCGACACGAGCACGCGGTATGCCTTGAGTCGATCAGGCTGATCACTGAGAGTACTCTCCGGATCTTGAGTTCCGGTCTGGTATTTACTCAGCTGCCAGATCACACCATCCAAGACACTCTTCTTCTGAGCCAAGACCTCAGCCGGCGGACACCCCCACCGCTTGCTCGACTGCCAGGTAATGTTCATGACACCAATATCCTTACCTTGGGGTCTGGTGCTGGCAATCACCGTATTGTGTACCGGCGAAGCCGATATCGCCCCGCCATCGCCAGATGCGGACTGGATCAGGATATGAATTGAATCATATGCCTCGGCGATACGCCGGTTCTCTGCAGCCGGGAGATTAGAGAGGAGAATAACCAGGTCCGTGGTCTTGCTTGCCTCTGTGAGCAGGGGAGGCAACACCTTCTCCCAGGAAAGAAGCTCTGCATTATCGGCAGGCGCCAAAGTCGCGGGTCCGGTCAGACCAATGAGAGTAGCTTTGACCTCTCCAATTTGGCGACGGACAGTGGCAGCAAATATCGGCCCCCCCGTGCTTTTATCCACCAAATTGGCGCTCAACCAGGTGAATTTCCCCTGTGGCGCCACCTTCCGTAACAACCCAACGCCAGCAATCAAGTCCCGACTGCCGACACACACCGCATCATATCCGACAAGGGAGTATGCTTCGACAATAGCCTCAGCCATCATTGACTCCTGCATCTCCAGGCCTGCGGGAATAGCCAGATGCTTAAACAGCAGATCCCCGGCATCCACGACCAGACGAGGCTGACCGCTCTCGACAGCGATACGCTGAAACTGAAAACTTCGCCTGCCAAGCCCGCCCAGCTGATTGGCTTCGCACCCGCAAGGCTCGGTCTCGCCATGATTATCGCTGGTATAAAAGAGCACGAGATCCTGCCCGGAAACTGCAGCCCCGGAAGAAAGCGCGGGCCAGCAGAGCACGGCACACGTGACAATAAGAAAATAGTGACAGATAACAGCAACAAAAGGTTTTTTCATGGAATCAGATAGATCAAACGTTGATAATACTGTCGGCGAGCTGCAGGCCGGTGACAATATCAAGCATGTTCGTCGTCTCGCCTACCTGCTTTTTGTCCAACAGCTTAAAGTGATCAAGACAGGTACCGCAAACCAAGATACGAACCCCATCCCCGGCCAACCCCTGCAGGATCGGCAATGCGGGGGAACCCTCCACTGCCAGGGTCACCCCGCCGTTGACCAAAACCAGGCGCCACAATTCAGGCCCCATCTCCTTCAAGGTCTTCAGAAAATTAATGAGCAGGCCCGCGCCAAGACCATCGTCTCCGTGTCCCATCCTATCGGTTGCCACCATGACCAGAATCTTACGCTGGGCCGAAAGTGACACCCCTGGCTCAGGGCGACCAACAGGAGCAACCGCATCCCCATCCCTGGTGCCAACGACCCGAAAATCCTTGCCAACCCGTTCACAGACAATTTGAAAATTGCCGTATTCAAGAAAACGGATGACATTCTCAGCCGCCGCCATATTATCGACGATAACCGCAAGAGAAGTAGGGGCGTATTGTTCCAGAATACCCTTAACCTGCATCACCGGCTCGGGACAAGCATGACCCCGACAATCCACTTCATGTATCATTGAGAGTTCTCCCAATTGTTTAGCGTTGCGCAGCCACCATGTACGCTCATTCTAGTCTCCCCCATTCATTCTAATTTCACAACACTATATAATCAGCATCGTGGGGGATATCAATGCAAAGATATCCAGAACTCCCTCTGACAAAAGGGGTGGAACAGAAACAACAAGGCCCATAATCATTCCCGACAGAACTCACTTCGAATGTCGACTTGACACCCTTGCAAGCTCTGTGCTAATCAATAACGAATTGCGGTCGGATAGCGATTGAAGCTAAGCCGTTGCCAGGAATACCCTGCTCATTCTCGTTACCCGAGCCGGCACAAGAATCCGCAGAGAACAATCAGCAATGCACAAGTTATCTTGTATCGGCTCTTGAAATCTCTGCGCTACCGGGTCTGCCCCCCTCCAGCCGTTACCGATACGTCACACCAAGGATTTCGCCATGACTTCATCAATTCTAGCCATCAGCCTCGGCGCCTCAGCAGGCGCTGTGTCGCGCTGGCTCCTGGGCGTCTTCTTCAACACTCTCTTCCCTATGATCCCACCCGGCACCCTCACAGCCAACCTTATCGGGTGCTACCTTGTTGGGATTGCCGTGGTCTTCTTCGCCAGCCACCCTATCCTCGCCCCTGAGTGGCGGTTGTTGGTAATCACCGGTTTTCTCGGTGGCCTGACTACTTTTTCTACCTTCTCAGCCGAAGTCATCTCCCTCATCCAACAAGGCAGGCTTCTCTGGGCTGGCGGCTCCGTGGCTTTGCATGTGACAGGCTCTCTGGCCATGACCATGCTCGGCATGACCACCGGCGCCGCCATCCAACGGATATAGAGAGAAGGATATTCCAAAGAAATCTCGTAACTACACAGGGTAACGGTAATCAGTTATCGGTTTACGGTTAAAAGAATCATGGTTAGTCATAAATCATCGCATGATACTCAATGTCAGTGTGTTCTCAGCCATTGGCAGGCCCCAATCACCGTCAACTGTCAACCGTAAACCGACAACCTGAGCAGTTACGAAATCTCAAGCGTCACCCTGTGAGGCACCAACAATGAATGGCTATCAACTCACATTTTATACCCAACAGAGCAGAAAACACAACGGCATGCCCGTGGGCGATCGGCTTATCGATGCCGCCTGCCGCATCCATCCACCTCAACAAAGGACAATGTGCGACCACCTCCACACATCCATGAAATGCCCTCCCCATGAAAGTTCTACTGATTGATGTGCCCTTCGGGCTGATAGAGATCGGGGGCGAAAAAAAACGATTCGCCGGAGTGGAGAACGCCATTCCCTCTCTCGGGCTAGCGTATCTTGCTGCGGTTGCGGAACAGTCCGGACATAAGGTGCGAATCTTAGACTGCACCATCGGCGGCAACTGGCAGACCATCAAGACCACAGGCCGAGAATTCCGGCCCGATGTCATCGGCATAACCGCCAAGACCCCATCGTTTGCCAACGCAGTCAAGACGGCGGAGATCCTCCGCGCCATCGTCCCTAACGCACTCTTTACCGTTGGCGGTTCCCACCCCACAGCCATGCCGGAACATACTATGGCAGCCAAAACCTTTGACTATCTGGTGATCGGCGAAGGGGAAGAAACCTTTGTCGAGCTGCTCAACTTTGCCAGCGGCCACGGCGGCACGCCGGAGACTATTCCCGGTCTTGCCTTTCTCAAGGACGGCAAACCATTCTTCTCACCACCGCGTCAGCCGATCAGCAACCTCGACAGGCTACCCTTCCCAGCCCGCCACCTGCTGCCCCCGCTCTCCGCCTACTCCCCCACTGCCGCGTCATACCGGCAGCTGCCCCTGGCCCACGTGATGACCAGCCGCGGCTGCCCATCTCGATGCAATTTCTGCGACCGAGCGATCTTCGGCGATCAATACCGAGCCCGAAGCGCCGACAATGTCCTGACCGAGGTCGAAGAGGTAATCCATCGATACGGAGCACGTGAGATCCGTTTTTTCGACGACACCTTCACCATTAACAGCAAGCGACTGGCTGCTCTATGCGACGGCTTTAAAAAGATCCGCCCCCGGCTGCCATGGACCTGCCTGACCAAGGCCGAGGCGGTGAACCTTGAGATGCTGAAGATGATGCACGATGCCGGCTGCTGGCAGGTCCTCTACGGCCTTGAATCCGGCGACGACCAGGTCCTTGAGACCCTGGGCAAAAAAAACACCGTGGCCATGAACCGGCAGGCCGTGGACTGGGCTCGACAGACAGGGCTCAGGGTGCGAGCCGATTTCCTGGTCGGCTCACCTGCCGAAACCCGCGAGTCCCTGCAACGGACCCTCGACTTTGCCAAGGAACTCGATATCGACTTTGCCCACTTCAATAAATTCGTGCCCTTTCCCGGAACCACCTTCTACCGAATGCTGATCGATCAAAGCTATCAGTTCGATTTTTCGAAGAGCAGCTCAACTCTGGACCACGAGGCCATGGTCTTCGTGCCACCTGCGATTCCTGAAGCCGAGTACAAGGCCTTTCTCGACCGGGCATACAAAGAGTTCTATCTGCGACCGGGCTACCTCATCAAACGGGCCCTTGCCATGCGAACCTGGACCGAATTTATGGGCAACGTCAAAGGATCTTTTTCCATCGGCTCGATGTAACCAAATCCCAGATTTTACCCCCTACCCATCCTTCACTCTGCCGCTCCAGCCAACCTCCTTATGCCCAGACCGTATCGACGCATCATCCCTTCCCCGTGGCTCAGGCCATGGCGAATCATCACAATCATCTTCATCCTGATCGTGATCTACCAGTTGTGGATCTTTGCCCACATCTGGTGGTGGAAAACCGCCAACCCCAGCGCCAGCGCCTTCATGCGAGACCGCCTGAGCGCCATGCAGACCATCAGCCCCAACGCCAAATTACATCACCAGTGGGCGCCCTACGCGAAAATCTCCAAACACCTGCGACGGGCGATCATTGCCTCCGAAGATGCAAAATTCGTCGACCATGAAGGGTTTGATTGGGAAGGTATCCAGTATGCCTATGAGAAAAATATCAAGAACGGGAAGATTGTCGCTGGCGGATCTACCATCAGTCAGCAATTGGCGAAGAACCTCTTTCTCTCCACCCGGCGGACCCCCTGGCGAAAGCTGGAGGAAGCGGCGATTACCCTGATGCTGGAGGCAACGCTGGACAAACGCCGTATTTTTGAGATTTACCTGAACGTGATTGAATGGGGTAACGGCGTATTCGGAGCCGAAGCTGCGGCACAACACTACTTCCACACCAGCGCTTCAAACCTCTCGGTCTCCCAGGCCGCCCGCCTGGCGGCAATGATCCCCAACCCCCGCTACTACGACAAACACCGAAAAGCCAAGGGGCTCCTCCGCAAGAGTGAAATCATCCTACGCCGGATGAATAGCGCGGAGGTCCCGTGACTATGATAGTACTGAGTTAAAGGATCTGGCAACTAAACCCTATATCATGGCGCCACTCTTTCAAGAGTAGTAACTGCTCAGGTTGTCGGTTTACGGTTGACAGTTGAAGGTGATAGAGTTCTGCCAATGGCAGAGAACACACTGACATTGAGTATCATGCGATGATTTATGACTAACCATGATTCTTTTAACCGTAAACCGATAACTGATTACCGTTAACCTGTGTCGTTACCAAGAGTATAAGATTACTTATTATCCTCAGCATAAAGACCATATTTTTTATCCTCCTGAAGGATATGATGCACAAGCCAGTCCCTGATCATTTTAATGATATCGGTACTCAAGATTATCTCTCCCTTGTTGACCTCTCGATTAAACTGATAGATCTGGGTGGCAAAATCTCTATGCAGACGCCTATGCTCAAATAACTCCGGATAATTAATCCGCCGAAGGTACTCTTCTTCAAATTTAAAATGATACTCTGCGTAGTCATTCATAGCCTTCAGGATTTCACCCCCAACTGTTTTAAGTTCCTCCGGCCCTGATGAAAGCAGGACATTATGCATCCTGTTAAATATAACGATCCACTCTTTATGCTGATCGTCGATCTCTTGGTTGTTTACACTGTACGACTCATCCCATCGAATTTTATCCATCCCGTCACCTCTATGAGCAAAAAATCTACCACCACGAAGACTGCTTACAGTTGACAGTTAACGGTGAGAGATCCTGCCGATGGCTGATCACCGTTAACCTGATATTAAAATAACGCTACTATAAAACAATTAAAATACAAAACACTATTAATTCAAACCAACCGCACGGAAATAGCTCCTCATCTATCCAAAGTCCCATCAGAGCCCTGACCAGAGAAATCGAGTTTCGCAAAGATCAGCCCATCACTTTAAAAAGGTGAAGCCCCTGATCCTGCTCCCCTCACGTAAGAATAACATCATCATTCATGCTTCAACAACACGCGCCCCCACTGCCCTCCGACGACTCGCGACTGGCCGCAGGAGAGCAGTCAAAAGATCCGAAATGCACGGTTCGATCACCGCTGACCTTGAAGTGACCCGCAAAACGGGTCTCCTCAAGCATCGCTGCCGTATTACCGCAAACCAGCATCGGCTTGCCGGTGATCAAACGATGATGGTCATCCAGATCGAACCAGTGGGGGTGATCCAAAATCGTGCCCTGATACACCGCCACCTGGCCGTAATCCTCGCAAATATCCTCCAACCGTCCTGGTAGCTTAAAGGCCCTGACCGTCTCCGAGTAAAAATCAACGCTGCCGATCATATCCTCAATCTCTGAATTGCGGAGATTGATCCGCCGACTGGATATAATTCGATAATCGGGACAGCCAAGCCGGGTTAGCAGACGGCGGAAATCCTCACGGTACATGGCCCCGGCCAGACACTCCCCGTGGAGAACCGGATCGTCTTGAAGATGAACAGGAACCCGGCGGCCGGCAAAGACATCGGAAAAATAGAGTTCACCTCCTGGCTTGAGCACCCGGAATATCTCCGAGAAAACCCGCTCCTTCTCCGGAGAGAGATTAAGAACACAGTTAGAGATAACCACATCAAAGGAGTCATCGGCCAGATCCAATGCGGCCAAGTCCTCCATGTATCCCTGACGAAATTCAACATTGGGACGGGCAAAACCGAAGGCCCGCATCTGAGCGTCCACGTGCCTTCGCCCTACGGCCAGCTGCTCGCCTGTCATGTCCACTCCCACCACAAAACCTTGCTCACCGGCAAGATACGCTGCGATATACACATCCATCCCTGTTCCGCAACCAAGATCCAGCACTCTCCGTCCCTGCAACAGCGGCGGGATGGGAGATCCGCAACCGTAAAAACGCTCTACAATCTCCCGTTCCAACAACCCCCTGGCCCGCCGCACCGAAGGGGTAAAATTCTCTCCATCCAAACAGCAAGCCCCGGTCTTGAGGTCATTGGTTGTTTGCAAAACTCTCCCGTAATACTCCTGCAAAATACGATGATGATCAAATTCCGAACTCACTCTCCAACCTCCTTAGGTTCCTTCCCGTTGTTACAATTACAGCCGCAATCGTCCCCTGTCTTACGCTCCAGAACAGGCTGCAGCAGCTTAGTGAAAACCAACGCAGCCAGACTGCCGCCCAGGCAGGGACCAGCCACGTAAACTGTCAAAAAAGCATGATCAGGGCTGGGAAAAGCAGCCCTCCCCCAACCGGCTATGGCCGCAAAGATCCGCGGAGCCAGATCACGAGCCGGATTAAATCCGGCCTGGGTCAAGGGGGCGATAATACAAATAAGGGCCATAACGGTCAAACCGATAAAAAGCGGCCCCAGAGTATCATCAGGTCGCCCGACGTTACAGCCATCAGTCAAAGCAAATATCAAAAAAACCAAGATGAACGTACCGGTAACCTCTGCGGCAAAGGCATTCAAAGTGCTGACCGAGACAACGGCAGCTACGCCAGGATTAGGGAAAAACTCACCAAAGATCATTGCGGTTTGAATTGAGGAGGAAGTCCCACGGACAATACCATGGGCAATTTCATAGGCGGTTATCGAAGCGCCGAAAAGAAGATAAATGAGGCCAGCCGCAAGAAATGCCCCGAAAAATTGCGCCCCCACATAGGCCGGCAGCTTGCACGGGGACATCCGGCGCCCCAATACCATTGCCAGACTGACCGCCGGATTCAGATGGGCGCAGGAGAGATGCCTCGTAGCATAAATCGCCAAAGTTACAGCGGTGCCCCAGATGGCAGCCACCTGAAAAAGCCCGACATGGGCAGAAAAAAGCACGGTTACCGCAACCGACCCGCATCCAAAAAAAACAAGAATAAAGGTGCCAATCGCCTCACCGGCAACGTCATGCCAGCGCATAAAAAATTTCTCCGCCAAAAAATTGAAACAAACTGCCTTCTATCATCACTACCTTTCAACTCCAGAACGAATCTCTGCCACTTCAGGTCTGCCGTAACTCCAGAAGGCAACAATTCCCGGCAGACTGCAGAGAAGAATAGTCAACCTGATCAAGAGGGCTAACACCAGGACCTTATTAGGGTTTCCAGCCGCAGCAAAATAAAGCTGACAAAGTTCCTCCAACACCCCGATACCGCCAGGGGTTATCGGGACTGCCGAGAGAATAAAAACAATCGGAGCAGAGAGAAGATAGGTACTCACCGGGACCCCGAGATTGAGGCTCAGACCAAGAAAGGCTACAGCGCCGATCGAACAAGCCTGGCAGCAAAAGGTCAAGGCAAAAACGGACACAAGCGGACCCGGCTTGCCAAAGAGCAGGCGAAGCGCCTCGCCACCCTGCCTTATCTGATCACTAAACGGCAACCGGGATGCCAGTGCGTCGATCCGTAACAATCGCTGCAAACGGGTGGAGAAGAGAAGGATGCCACCGCCCGCCAGTCCACTAACAACGACGACAATAGGAGCGACCGGCAACCACAACGATCTCCCACTGATCGATCCTTGGACCACCAAGATAATGAGCATGATAGCAGCATGGGTCGTCAAACCGATCAAGCCGATCAGTCGATCCGCAAAAATGCTGGCCAGGATGACCCCCTTCTGTGAACGCTGACGTACGGCGAGAAAGACCTTAACCGCATCGCCGCCTAGAGAGCCGAGAAGGAAATTATTGAAAAAATCTCCCACAAAAACAAGCTTAAGCACCTCACTCCGCCGGAATGTAAGCCCAAGAAGAGTCAGCACCCGCTGCCAACGGAGGGCACAGGCCACTAGTGAACTCAAAATGCCGATGACCGCCAGGACATAGTACTGACTATTAATCTCCTGGATAATCGAGGCCAGCCCCGGCGCCAAGCGCCGTTCGCCCATAGCGGTCACAGTCTCAACATCATACCAGTGCACCTGACGCAAGACAAGAGCCAGCAGAATACCCATCAAAACCAGCTTTAAACCGGTCAGGGCTATGGTCCGGGGGGTAAATTTCACTTAATCCCTCACAGAAAATTTAGACGCGAGAATGTAACTACACAGGTTAACGGTAATCAATTATCGGTTTACGGGCTTGAATCCGCCGGTTAAAAGAATCATGGTTAGTCATAAATCCTCGCATGATACTCAATGTCAGTGTGTCCTCAGCCATTGGCAGGACCTTAATTACCGTCAACTGTTAACCGTAAACCGACAACCTGAGTAGTTACGCAAGAATTATGGTTCAACATAATTGCCGCAAAAGCAAGGCAAGACGCCTCAGATCTTGATCAGCCATGCCTTCATGCAGCGGCAGATGAATGGCCCGACCTGCGAGATCAGCCGCCTGCGGACAGTTGTGGTCGCCAAGGAGAGTCGCACAGTCATCGGCCAGCTCAGCGCCGACTCCAGCATCAAATCCGCGAAAAAGCAGGCGGCGGCGCAACTGCCTGAGATCACAACCTGCCGGGGCCTTGACCACAAAAAAATAGTAATTTGACAAACCACCCGCACAGCACGTTTGCACCTCATAGTCATGGGGCATGAGCGCAGTCAAGCGCTCGGCCTGAAGTCGCTTGCGCTCAATCCGCTCACCCAGAGTAACTAACTTGTCGAGTCCCAGTTCAGCCTGCAGCGGAGCATAGCCCCACGGTTGCCGCGGAGCATGTTGAATCTGACGATACAACCAGGTCATCCCCTCATGGCCCCGGTCAGAGGCCAATAACGCCAGTGGCATCAAGGCCAAGCCACTGACAAAGAGCGCCCGTTCCAAACGTACCGCCAGCATCTTTTTGGTCAGCGGAGGCGGGAGGAGCCGAGCCACCGCCTCCCGCACCTGGCCCATCACAGCCTGATCATCACTGACCACCATGCCGCCGCCATAGGTATTAATTGGCTTAATGGCCTCGAAACTAAAAAAAGCTGCATCACCAAAGGAACCGGTCTGCCGCCCGTCAATAGCGCTGCCCGCAGAATGGGCGCAATCCTCAATCACTTTGAGCCCATAGGCAGAGGCAAGCGCCATGATCTCGGGCATCGGACAAGGCGCGCCGAAGAGGTGAAGGGCAAGAACGACCCTGGTGCGGGAGGTGAGCTTAGGGGTAATGGTCGCAGCGGTGATATTCCAGTGTCCCGGATCGATATCCGCCGGTACCGGCGTCAGGCCCAGTGCGTTAATGATGGGAATAAGGTCCTTCAACGTGTAAGCCGGGATAATAACTTCACTGCCAGGTGGGAGAATAAAGGCTGAAAGGATCAACTTCATGGCCAGACGCCCCGAACCAACTGCAACGGCAGACTGCCTGCCGACATAGTGGGCGAACTCATCCTGCCAACGTCTGATTATCGCGGCGCCCACATCCGGCTCATACCCCTTGACACTTCTACCCAACTCACCAGGTGAGGTATCAATATACCGCCGGGGAATGATCATTTCTTTCTCCGATTGTAGTGCGTAAGGTCCTGAATTATAGACTTCACCTCCGAGAGAATTCCGACAAAGGAGAAACGAATGGCAATCTCGGTGTTGGTGGTGTCCCAGCAGGGATTTGAACAGCTGTCCACCTTTTCCCGCAGCACCTGGAACTCCGGCGACAGCCAGATCTTGTCAAGCGGGGCATTCCAAACATTCAAAACGCTGTCCATGTCAACACACGGTGAGACCTCACCCCATGGGGAAATAGCACAAGAGGCATAACCTGCGTAACAGGTATGCCAGCGCATCGGCTCCACATAGGAACGGGGGATGCCCTGCAGAAAACGGGAAGAGGATATCCCAATCCTGAGTTTTCTCGCCTGCATTGAAACTTCAGCCAAGGCGCCCTGAAGCTCCCCGAGTTCATCTGACCGAAAGACCATACCATCAAACTGGTCTTTCGGTTTATGCTTATGCTGAAGATTGGTATGGATAGGGGCAAAACTGATCTTATCGCAGCCAAGATCCTTGACCAGCGAGACCAACTCCCCAATGGTGCCAACATTGATCTTGGAGATAGTGCAGTTAACATTGATCCGCAAACCAGGCATAGCCGCGCGTAACCGGGAGATCCCGGCTACCGTCTGCTGAAAGGCGCCATCCATCCCGCGCAGTTGATCATGGAGCCAAGGTGTACTGCTGTCAATGGAAATCGACACTGATTTCAACGAACTCTGGGCCAACTTCGCCACACGCTCGTCTGTCAACAGCGTGCCGTTGGTGCACATATGGGCGGCGATCCCGGCATCACGGATCAAATCGAGAATTTGATAGATCTCGGGATGGAGCAACGGCTCTCCACCGGTAATAGAGATGATCATGGTCCGCAGACGAACCGCCGCCTGGACAATCCCTTGGATTTGGACAAGAGAGAGGGAGTGCCGCAGCATCTGCTGATCGGCCCGCCACTGGTCACCGCACATCCGACACCGCAGATTGCAGCGGTCCGTAATCCAGAGAAGGATAATGGGCAGAGTCCGGGGAGGCCGCTTCAAAAAACGGCTCAGTCGAATATCAAGGTAGTGGTAAAGGGCGTTCAACATCCGATTAGACTTCTCACAGAGTATCATTATCAAGGCAATAGTGATCAGCTTGAAGCACACTGCACCTCCAGAGCGTAATCCCCCTCCACATAGCCCAATCGATGTTGGGTTACGGCCTGACGGCCTAACCCAACCTACCAAAATTGCATGGTAGAGGGAGGACTCACCACCTTGGATTACTACGGAACTCATCATGGCCAAAGTCGATATCTTAAGGCCGCCAGATACCAACGAAGATAATAAGGGGCCCAACGGATCAGCCGGAAACGCGATGTCCCTGCAGTCCTGTCCGTCCAACAGGTGGGGATTTCAGTGACTTTATAGCCTAAGGCATGGGCCTTGACCACAATCTCCATCCCGATCTCAAAGCCCCCATCGCTTTCAAAAGACAAGGCGTCCAGCATCCGTTTTCGATACAACTTGAAACTGTTGGTCGCGTCCGACGTCGGAATCCTGGCAAGATAACAAAGAGTGATCCCGGCCAAGCGGGAGAGCACTTTCTTGAATACCGGTCCCCCAAACTGCCGACCACCCCCCATATACCTCGACCCGCACACCAGATCATACCCCTGGTCCATGAGCCTGCACATGGTGTCGACATCGGCATAATCATCGGACATATCCGCCATGGTCACCAGCACATACTCTTCTTCAGCCTGTCGCAGCCCGGTTTTAAGAGCGCTGACGACCCCTGGCCTCGGGTTTTTAATCAACCGGATATCACTACCGGCGCCCGGTCTAGACTGAACCACGGCAAGGGTGTTGTCCTCATCGAAATCATACACCAAGGAGATTCTATGTGGCGTTGCCACCTGAGCGGCTACGGCATCGAGCGTCCGGCCGATGCTCTCCCCTTCGTTATAGACCGGAATGACGATCCCGAGACGCGGATTGGTCATATCCCGCCGCTGACGATCTGCTTTTTAATCCACGGGATGATCTCATCTAAGGCCGTATCCAGTGAAGTTGCTGGCTCAAAGCCCAATAGCCTTTGCGCTTTAACCACGCTCGGCACCCGCTTCTGCACATCATAACTGAAAGGCGGATCGGATAGGTATCTAAATGGTTTATCCTCGTTGATCTTCCCCCAGATCATTCGCGCCAGATCAATGATACTGGTCGAGACTGAGTTCGAGAGGTTAAAGTCCTCATTAACCGCAGCTTCCTTCTCGATACAAAGCCGTATCCCCGCTGCCAGATCACCACCGTATGTAAAATGCCTGACCTGATTGCCGTCACCTAAGATATGCAACGGGTCCTGGCCCTTAAGAGTCTTCTGAATCAAATCAGGCGCCACATGACTCATGGCAAGTTTGATATTGCCGGACAACACCTCCTTGTCGCACAAGGCTCGCTTCTCACCAATACCGACGCAGTTAAAAGGCCGAATAATGGTAAAAGGCAACCGGTACTGCTCCCACGCCCCCTTGGCAAAATACTCGCAGGCCAATTTCTGAAAACCATAGGTCGATTGCGGTGGCGGACACCTGAGCTGCTCCCCCTCCTCGGTCGGGTAGGTCGAGGCACACTCATAGACCATTGACGAAGAGACCACATTGATCTTTTTCATCCTCCCGTGCTTAAAAGCATGAAGCGCAGCATCAAAGGTAGAAGAGATGATCCGCTCATTTTCTGCCAGCAGATCATAGGCGTACTCATGAAACAGGGATATACCGCCGATGATGGCGGCACCTGCCACAAGCTGATCGCAATCGACAGCCAGATCCTTCAGTTGGGCCGTGTCCTTGACATCCCCTTCAACAAAACGATACCGGGGATTGGCAGAGTAGCTCTTCTCCGTCCGTCCGTACTTGCCGAAATTGTCAATCCCAACCACCTCATGACCATGGTCAAGAAGCTCCGCCACCAGGTATCCACCCAAAAAACCGGCGGCTCCGGTCACTAATATCTTCATCAAAAAGCCCCTCCCTTGCCATAAAAATTCCACACGTCAACTACGACTGTCTGTTCCGGAAATACCAGCGAGGCATACTCCCGATGCGGCGCGGCCACGATAACGATGTCCGCCAACTCAAGCAGCCGATCCTGCGAGACAAAACCATCCTCCAGAATATAGTGATCGGAACAAAGCACCTGTCGGGCCTCGATCTCCAGGATTTTTTTTAGTTTGTACGACAGAGATTCCCGCCTGTCGTCATTATCCGCCTTAAAGGCCATGCCTAAAACCCCGACCGTCTTGTCCGCCAGCAGGCGCTTTTCCTTGAGTTTCTGGACGATAAAATTGGGCAATCCCTCATTGACCAACATAGCGGCATGACCTAAGAAAAAATTATTGGCACTGCAAGAGGCCAGCTGCATGGTGTCCTTAAACAGGCAGGGACCAGCGGTAAAGCCAGCGCTGGGAAAACTGGCAGCACGAGGGTAATTGTGGGTGATGGCCTGATGGATCCGGTAAAAATCAAGCCCGTGCTGGCAGGCCACCTGATAAAACTGATTGGCAATGGCAAACTGAATATAACGCCAGGCATTGGTAAAGAGCTTGGCAAGCTCAGCCTCGGTGGGCTCAAGGATCACAATGTCATCAGTGAGCAATCGAAAAAGCCCCTCAGCCTCACGCAGCGACTCATCATCAAAAGAGGCGACAATTTGCGGCAGGGAGTGCAGCTCTTCCATCGCCTTGCCCTGGGCAATCCGCTCAGGACAGAATGAAACCCTGGTGTGTTTGCCCCGTGACTGCAAATGCTCCTTGATCCGAACCGTGGCCCCTGGAAACGCGGTACTGCGCAGAATAATATGTTGATCATCCGAGATCAGATCGAGCATCTCATCAAAAAACTGCTGAAAAATAGTAAAACGAGGGTTCAGATGCTCATCCACCGGGGTCCCGATGACAATCACCACAAAGTGACTGCAGGCAATTACCGCTCTGTCGGTGGAGACAAAGAGCGTGGAACCAAGCACCTCACCTAACACCTCCACTGCCCCGCCTTCAGCAAACGGCATTCGGCCATTCGAGACAGAGCCAACCGCCTCTTCATTGATATCGTACAGCATAACCTGCTGCCCGGCCTTGGCCAGTGACAGCCCCAAGGGCAGCCCCACATGACCCAAGCCGCCTACGATGCAGACGTCATATCGCTTCTCGCCCATCACTCACTCATCTCCCTGCTCCCGTTTCCTTAACCGCCGCCACCACCACCCCGCAACAGCCAGCGAAACCAGCGAGACCAGCACCCCGACAACGAAGCTGATCGGCAGATAGTAGAGTTCCACGGTCGTGACCTGCTGCGAGACCTTGACTGCCAAAAGCCCATTCCGATCCTCTACCTTTAACCCGTTTTTCTCCTTCCAGCCATCATAGTAATTTTGATTGATGACCATGTAGCCGTCGCCTTGAGCATCAACCGAGATCTTAAGACGGTTAGGCGTCCACAACGTATAGCGCACAGTACCTTCCACCCCCTCAAGGAAAACCTCTCCCCGGTACTCGGAAGCGGTGAAGACGATCGCCTTGGTTGGAGCCGGCACCGACTCCAGGGCATAAACCGATCCGGCGTTACTGAGATAGGCCGGATACATGGCCCCGTACGTACGATAGAGGTGATAACGATCCTCCTGCTGCTGGGCAATTCCCTCTCGATCATACTCGGGAAAGCCGCCAATCTGGATGAATGATTCATTATGCGGCGTTGGCAAGGGCGGAATGGAAAAGGCATCCTTCAATGCCGGCGAGTTGACGACAAAAAGATCACCGAGAATCCCAAAAACGACGACGATTGCCACCCATTGAGCCAGACGCGGACGAGACAATCTGATAGTCAGACAATCCATACCTTTCTGCAACCCAATGCCGGCAAAGAGGGCAATAAACAGCATGGTGGTAAACCTGAATCGCTCTGAGGTGCGCATGAAACTAAACGGCGGCACACTGTTGAACAAAGACCACAGGCTTACGGGCTCACATCGGTTACCGAAACCGAGCCAAAGCGAGAGTGTCAGGCAACACAGCAGGGCGACCCACTGTCTCCTGCCAAGCGCAGAGAGCGTTGACTGCGGAGTCACAGGCAAGCCAGGTGTGTGCCCCATTCGTTGCGGAGCAAACCGCCAACAGATCCCGGCAAGACCCAGCAAACAGGGCACAATTCCGATATACATCCCCACCTCGTCCATGGCATGAGTAAATCCGCGCCACAGGCCTTGCACATCGGACTTGCCGACAATAGCTGCGATGGTCTGGTCCCGACCCAGCAGGCCATAGAGCAGGGACTCGACACTGAACCCGCTGTAGATTACGATCTTCCTCGGATACTGCATGGTGAATTCCAGCGATGGGAAAAACCTGACCGCACCAAGAAACAAAGGGCTTACGACAACAGTTGACAACACCAGAGCCATCTTTTTGAGCCCCTGTTCTCCACTCACCACCATGACCAAGGCATAAACCGCCATCATCAGCAGGATAAGGAAAAAATTATAGGTCCCCCCTTGCAGCCACATCAGGGTAAGCACCCCCCCAGAAAGAAGCGCATACGAAAACCGGTCAAAAGCTCTGATGAAAAAGACCATCGCCCAAGGCATAAAAGCGATGGCAAGGCCGATGGAGCTGGTTCCAGTCGCCAAAAACAGAAAGTACATGCTGTTCAGCATGAACAAAGAGGCCGAGAGCGCCGAGGCCGTGGCGCTGAGCCTAAAATATCTAGCCAAAGCGTACATCCCGGCAAGTCCGATAAAGAGATGGAGCACGATGCTGACTCGGACACCGACGATCACTCCGCACACTAAATCAATAAAAAATGGCAGAGAGAGGACGTTCGTTTCCGGATGGGCCAGGTGTGGGACCCCGCCCAGTGAATAGGGGTTCCACAGCGGAAACTGGCCGTACTTGATAACACTGGCCCAGCTGACGCTATTTCTGGTCATGAAGGCGTCCCAATCCTGGATCCCCCAATAGTCGACATGGTCGTACAGCGGCCAGCAGAAAACCACCGCGACCACAGCAAAGGCCGCCAGTATCCACTGAGTTTGATGCCGAGATTGGATCATAATAAAACAACCTTAAGGGATGTCTGCAGCGCCCCAAAAAGGCTGTTGACACTGCCTAGTTGACGCATTGAACGAAACGCCATCAATGCTCCACCGCCAACAACAAATGGGAGAAAGAGATCTCTACCGGGATAAATCGAAATCCATACATACTGAAGGACTGACTCCTGTATTCAAGGATAGACTGAACCGACAACCGGAAAGGATCGGAAGCCCACTCGCTCCGAGGCAGATGAAAGAGGTAATAATAAGGAAAACCATTGAGATCAAACCAGATAAAATCAGTGCGCGAGAGGATCTCCTTCCTTTTCCCCTCCCCGACTACGTTGAAATACTGCAAAGAAGTCAGTCTCGGATAACGATCCGGGGCAATCACCACCAGATGCGACAACAGATCATCTTCAGTCATCAACCCGGCGCCCTCCGGAAGTTTTTCATCGGTCAGGATGGCCATAGAGCTGACAAAGGCCTCGGAAGTGCTGGCAGGATCAAGGCCCCGATAGGAGTTGAGTCGCGAAAAGTCAAAAACTGCCGTCAGCATCACCAGAGAGACAACCACGGCTACGGCAGCGAGAATTTTCCCCCTGCGCACGGCAAGATCGGCATACCGCACCACTGAACCGGCGCCAACAGAACAGCCAAAGGCATAAACCAGATCGCAGTAGCGCTCAAGAT
>VMSU01000050.1 GCA_013792005.1 Desulfobulbaceae bacterium | reverse complement strand
GATGTCATAATATTAGGATAATAAGGCAAGGCAAATTTGCCCGAAAATACCTTTAATATCATTATATCTATGCAAATTTGCTTGTCAATCAATGGTTGGCCACAAACATTATTATGAATGAATTCTTTATTGGTATCGATATTCAGACAAAAAGAGATTGTTGCTATGCAATATCCGATAATAATGGAGATTTGAAGGCATCCGGCTGGTTTGGAGATGACCACACAATTTTTTTCAACTTATTGAAAGAATTATCTGTTAACTCAAAACTATATGTTGGTATTGATGCCCCGAGAATGGCGTTAATTTCCCCACGTCACTGGTATTGGGTTGGCAGTAAAAGAAAATGGCGCGCAAAAACACAAAAAGATAAAGGTCGTGGTAGGCACTGCGAAATTGTTGTGAGCGCCCATAAACTTGCCAATCCACAATGGACACCTCTCTATCATGAGGCTCCTAATTGGATGCTGAAAGGTTTCGCACTTTTCGAGGAATTAGGGACTTTTTTACCAACTTTCGAGGTTTTCCCTACTGCATCCTACTCACTACTCTTTGGCGTAAAGAAAGTGAAGGTACATATTGATTTTTCAGCTTGTTTACCAGGCCCCAAAGACATGATGGACGCATTTGTAGCTTCTGTTACTGTTCGTGAATTTATTCGTGGGGAAGGCATAGAAGTCGGCAATGGAGATGGCCTTGGCTCAATAGTATTGCCACGACCATTACCGAAACCATTTTTGGATGAAGTGCTGAACTGGCCATAAAATGAGTCTGGCCAATATGTCAGTTCACCCGACCAGTGACTTCAGCGTTATATCAAATTAAGGGATAAGCTTGAGTAAAGGTAAAGCAAAAAGGATCTTGGATCGCCTTGAAGGTACGCTAATAGCGGACCTTAAAAGCCTCAAAATAATAGCTGAAGAGCGTTCAAAGTCCGATTCATTAAAGGAAAAATTGCCTGGAGCGTTTAATTTTTCGCTGTTCATAACAGGATTAATTGCTTGTGAGACATTAGGTTTTTTCATTAATAAAACAGCTGAAGATGGCCGGTCCGAAGACAATATAAAGTACTTTATTTCGAGCAATTATTTTAAGCAGTGCGCTTTTAAGAAAGACCGTTATCTCAATATTCTGGTTTCTCTCAGGACGAATTTAGTTCATGTATTTGGAATGACAGATTTGAGGTTGGAGAACATAGATACAGACATAGGGTTGTCTGTAGGCGGTTCAAATGAGCCAGAGTTGCTACGGGAGCATGATATCGTCAAACTGAATGGAGTCAAATTTCTAGAGTTCGTTATTGACGGATTCGACTCTATCAAATCTGAGGTAACGAGCGGTAATGACAATTCAGCTCTTATAGGAGCCATTAGCAGAAAATCAATGATATGACAATGCAAATTCGACCCAATATCGCACGCCGCCCCTATCGTCGCTCTGCGGTATAGGTGGGCTGATTTGCAGCGTTATATCTATAGGATTCTCGTATCATTGAGGAGAAAAGATGATAGGTAAGTTAAGAAGAGTGCCACTGCGGGATGTATGGAAGCATGAAGCAATAGATTTTACAAAATGGCTCCAAGATAATATCGACGTTCTAAGTGAAGTTGTTGATCTGAATCTCTCTAATCCTGAAAGCGAGCAGGCCGCAGGTGCTTTTAGTGTTGATCTTGTCGCCGAGGACGAGTCCGGGAATCCTGTTATTATAGAAAACCAGCTTGAGAAGAGCGATCATGACCACCTAGGCAAGATCTTGACTTACTTAGTTGCTATGGCAGCGAAGACCGCCATTTGGATTGTGGCTGATCCCCGTCCAGAGCATGTAAGTGCAATTACATGGCTTAATGAATCGTCATCTGCAAGTTTCTACCTACTAAAAATTGAGGCTATAGTGATT